>DATBBI010000212.1:0-5335 GCA_036271115.1 Trebonia sp. | reverse complement strand
GCCGCCAGGATCTGGGCCGCGGTTCGCTTCCCCTACCTCGCGAGCGGCATCTTCGGCGCCCAGGTGACCGCCGTCCCCGGGCTGGACAGCGTCGCCATCGACGAGCGCTGGCAGCTGTCCGCCGATCCTGAGCTGGTGGCCGGCTGGTCCCCGGCCCAGTTCGGCAGCGTCCTCGTGCATCACGTCTGCCACATTCTGCGTCATCATTCCGAACGGGCGCTGGCGGCTGCGGTCACCAAGGACGACTCCCGGCAGTGGCTGAGCGCCGCCGACGCCGAGATCAACGACGACCTGATACCCGCCGGGCTGGAACTGCCGGGGAACCCGGTGCTGCCGCGGCACTTCGGCGCCGACGTCGGGCGGCTGGCCGAAGAGTACTTCGCACTGCTGAAGCGGCGCGAAGCCGGCACAGACGATGAGGGCCCGGCGGCGTGGCTGGACTGCGGCAGCGGCGCCGACGGGCTCCCCAGGGCCTCGGACCGCCCGGGCGGGCTCGACCCGTGGCTGGCCGATCTGCTGCGCCGCCAGGTGGCGGAGGAGGTCGTGCGGCACGCCAAGCAGGCGGGAACGGTCCCCGCCGGGCTGCTGCGCTGGGCGCGGGACGTGCTGGCGCCGCAGGTCGACTGGCGGCGCTTGCTCGCCGCCGAGCTGCGCAGGGCCGTCGCCGACGTGGCGGGGGCGGCGGACTACTCCTACCGGCGGCCGTCCCGGCGGGCCGCCGCGGTCAGCGGCGTGGTGCTGCCCGCACTGCGGCGGCCGGTCCCCGAGCTCGCGGTGGTCTGCGACACCTCGGGCAGCATGAGCGCGGAGCTCCTCGCGATGGCGCTCGCCGAGGTGGAGGGGCTGCTGCGCGCCCTCGGCATGACCCGCCAGCTGCGGGTGCTCGCATGCGACGCGGCGGCCGGGCCCGCGCAGCGGGTCTCCTCCGCCCGCCAGGTCACGCTGACCGGCGGCGGCGGCACGAACATGGGCGCCGGCCTCGCGGCGGCCTACGCGCTGCGGCCCCGCCCGGCCGTGACCGTGGTGCTCACCGACGGCTATACGCCATGGCCCCTTGCCGCGCCGAAGGGGATGCGGGTGGTGGCAGGGCTGCTCGGCGACGACGCGCCGGAAGCGCCGGGCTGGGCAAGAGCCGTCCGCGTACCCTTTGCTGGGTGAGCAAAGCGATCCCGCCGCGGACGATGACCGTGATCGCTGTGCTGCTGACGTTCGCCTCCGGCGCGTCGGACGTGACGAGCTTCACCAGGCTCGGGAACGTCTTCACGAGCGTGATGACCGGGAACATCACGGTGTTCGGCCTGTCGCTGGCCCGCGGGTCGGCGTCGCTGGCCCTGCACACCGCGGTGGCGTTCGGCGGCTATGTCACGGGCGTCGCCGCCGGCACGCTGATCGGCCGGTACCGCACGGACCGCACCTCGGCCAAGTCGGCCGCCGAGCCGGACGGCGAGCGCTGGCCCGCGCACATGACGCTGACGCTGGCGGCCGAGCTCACGCTGCTCGCTGGTGTCCTGGCCGGCTGGGAGGTGACAGGCTCGCGGCCGGCCGGCTGGGCCCAGTACGCGATCCTCGCCGCTGCCGCCTGCGCCATGGGCATCCAGTCGGCCGCGGTCGTCCAGCTGGGGCTCGGCAATGTGTCCACCACCTATCTCACCGGGACGCTGACCGGCCTGATCAGCGCGGTCTTCCGGCCGGAAGAGAAGGCCGGCTGGCGCCGCCCGGGAGTGCTGGCCGGCCTGCTGGCGGGCGCGTCGCTGGCCGGAGTGCTCGTCGCCAACGCGGCGTGGGCCGTGCCCTGCCTTCCGCTGCTCGGGGTCGCCGCCGCCACGGCAGTTGGCGCGAGGTCGGTTAATTCCCGCTAAGTCGGCGCGCAACAACAGCATGGGACGGTGCTGCCTGTAAAGCAGCACACAGGAGGGTGCGTCATGCACTGGCTCGCTGAGGAGGATGAGGCCGCGCCGTCGCAGGCCCAGGACGGGCAGGACACCCCGGTCCAGGTCCCGCTCGCCGACATCCGGGCCGACTTGCTCGGCACGCAGCGGCGGCTCGCGGCCACCCGCGGCGGCTTCACGAGGTACCAGGTGCTCCGGCGCCGCTTCACGCTGGTCGCCGACGCCGACGCCAACAACCAGATGTTCGTCCGCAAGGCGGGCAACTACCGCCGCGGCCCGCAGTATGACGACCTGGCGCTGGTCATCGGCCGGGGCCTCATCTGCAGCGAAGGCGACGCCTGGCAGCGGCAGCGGCGGATGGCCCAGCCCGCGTTCGGCAAGGCCACGCTCGCCCGCGTCGTGCAGAACACGGGAACGCTGACGACGCAGCTGCTCGCCGACTGGGAGCAGGCCGCGCGCCGCGGCGAGCCCGTCGACGTGCTCGACGACATGCAGCACCTGGCGATGCGGGTCATCGGCATGGCGCTGTTCAGCAGGGACCTGGAGAACGACCTGCAGGCTGGCCTGGCGGACACGGCCGGCGCGGACCCCAGAGGCGCCAGGGGCGCCAACTGCTTCACCGAGACCGTGCGGTCCGGCGTCCAGGTCGTCGCGCTGCGCAACTTCAGCCCGGTGCCCCTGCCGCTGTGGGTGCCCACCAGGCTGCACCGGCGCTTCCGGCGCGGCCTGGCGGCCGTCGACCGCTTCGTGTACGCGCGGATCGACGAGCGGCTGGCGGACCCCGGCGGCTACGACGACATGCTGGCCGACCTGGTCAGAAGCTACGGCGATCAGGCGGCGGCCGCGGACACCCGGCGCGAGCTGCGCGACCAGGTGGTGACGCTGTTCTTCGCCGGCTTCGAGACCACCGCCGTGGCGCTGGCCTGGACCTGGCTGCTGCTCGGGCAGCACCAGGCCGCGGAGGACCGGTTCCACCAGGAGCTCGCGGCTGTCCTCGGCGGCCGGGCGCCGGCCGCCGAGGACCTGAAGGCACTCGGTTACACCGGACAGGTCGTCCAGGAGTCCATGCGGATGTACTCGCCCGTCTACACACTGACCCGCCAGGTGGTAGCGGACGACGAGATAGCGGGGCATCAGGTCCGCGGCGGCGACAACGTGGTGATCCCGATCCACGCGCTGCATCACATGCCGGAGTACTGGGACTCCCCTGGCTCGTTCTGCCCCGAGCGGTTCGCGCCCGGCGCGCTGACGGAGCAACAGCGTGCCGCGTACCTGCCATTGTCTTTCGGCCAGCGCCGCTGCCTTGGCGCCGGTTTCGCCACCGCCGAGATGATGACCGTGCTGGCGGTCGTCGGCCAGCGGGTGCGGCTGCGCCCCGCGTCCGCAGAACCCGTCACGATCATCCCCGCCGTCACCCAGCGCCCCGCCGGCGGCCTGCCTATGCTCGTCGAGGTGCGGACATGACCGCCGCCCGCGGCGCGTTCGGCTCGCGGCGGCCGGCTAACCGCTGACCGTTGTCCGCGACGATGCGGTAGCCGACGCCGCGGACGGTCTGGATGCGGACGCGGGAACCGGAGAGCTTGGCGCGCAGCCGCGCCAGGTGCACGTCGATCGTGTTCGAGGAGAACGTGTCGACCTCGTCGGTCCATACGTGCTGCGCGATCTGGCGGCGTTCCGCGACGGCCGGCGAGAACCGCATCAGCGTCTCGAGGATGCTCAGCTCCGTCGAGGTCAGCGCCGGCCGGCGGCCGCCGAACGTGACCTCGCGGGAGGCCGGGTCGCACTCCAGGTCGCCGACCACCAGCCGGGGCGGCAGCACGTCAGGCGGCCGGCGCTGCAGCGCCCGCAGCCGGGCGAGCAGCTCGTCGAGGACGAACGGCTTGACCAGGTAGTCGTCGGCGCCGGCGTCCAGGCCGGCCACCCGGTCCTCAGGCGCGCCCTTGCCGCTGATCATCAGCACCGGTGTCCTGGCCCCCGTGCGCCGCAGCTGGCGCACCACGTCGATGCCGGACACCCGGGGTATCAGCCAGTCGAGCACGGCCACCGCGTACTCGTAACAGCGGGCGTACGACAGCGCCGCCTCGCCGTCGGCGACCAAGTCGACCACGTAGCCACGGCTGCGGAGCCCCTGGGCGAGCACCGCGCCAAGGGTGTCGTCGTCTTCCGCTACCAAGACCCGCACAACCGGGGAATGTACCCGCGGCTTCTCGCCATAGACGTGTGCGAACGCGTACTCAGAGGGAAGTCAAACCGAAATCAGCGCTTGAGCTTACGCCACATCGGCCTGGGCACCAGCCGCATCGCGGTGGCCAGCCCGGCCAGCGACGACGGGACCCACACCACTGACTTGGATCCGCGCAGCGCCGCCGCGACCGCGGCGCCGACTGCCTCCGGCGTGGTCGCCAGCGGGGCCGGCGCCATCCCCGCCGTCATCCGGCCGGTCACGAACCCGGGCCTGACGAGCAGCAAGCGGACCCCCGTGCCGTGCAGCGCGTCGGCGTAGCCGCGGGCGAACGCGTCCAGCGCCGCCTTGGTCGCCCCGTATACCGCGTTGAACTTGCGCGGCCGGACCGCCGCGACCGACGACAGCACCACGATCGTGCCGCTGCCCCGCTCGCGCATCCGCGAGCCGAACGCGAGCAGCGCGGTGACGTGCCCCGTGAAGTTGGTCTCGATCATCGTGGCGGCGAGGCGCACGTCACGTTCCGCCTGCTCTTCCGGGATCAGCACGCCGGTCGCGGCGATCACCAGATCGGGCACTCCCCCGGCGCAGATCTCGTCGGCGAAGGCCTGATGCGCCTCCGTGTCCAGCGCGTCGTACCTGGCCACGGTGACCGGGCGGTTCAGCGCCTTGCCGGCCGCCTCGAGCCGCTGCGCATCGCGGCCGGCCAGGATCACCTCGGTGCCCGGCTCAAGCCGCAGCGCGGACAGGATCGCCAGGCCGATCTCGCTCGTGCCGCCGAGCAGCAGGACCCGTGAGAGCCGGCTGCTTCCGTTCTGACTCATCTTTTTCCCACCCAATCCCTCCCGCCCGCCTAAGCCACGTAGAGCCCGACACAGAACAGCACCAGCCACGCCGCCTCGAAACAGAGCATGAGCGCGTCCCTGGTGATCAGGTCTTCCACCGGGCGGACGGAGCGGCGCGCGGTGAGCACGCCGAACCTGACTAGGGCCGCGGCCAGCGGCAGCGCGCTCGCCAGGTGCCAGGGGCGGGCGTCGGTGGTCTCGCTCGCCGCCCACATCAGGTACGTCGCGAGCATGCCTACGCCGATGAGCAGCTGGACGATGCGGAGCATCCCTGGCCGGTACCAGCGCATCACCGGGCGGTGCCGGACAGCCTCATCGCCCAGCGAGGTGAGCTCGGTGTACCGCTTGGCGACCGCGACGCCGAGCGCACCGAGGGTGCACACGAGCAGGAACCAGACGGACAGCGGCTTCACGTGGGT
>DATBBI010000211.1:0-12057 GCA_036271115.1 Trebonia sp. | reverse complement strand
GCGCCGGTGGACGGGTACGGGGTGGGCACCTCGCTGGTCACCGGGTCGGGCGCGCCGACCGCGGCGCTCGTGTACAAGCTGGTGGCCAGGTCGGACACGCCGCTGTCGGATTCCTCGACCCCCGGACCGCAAGACGTCCTGCGGCCGGTCGCGAAGCGGTCGGTGGGCAAGCCGGGGCGCGGCGGCCGCAAGTGGGCCGTCCGGCACCGCGGCGCGGCCGGCGAGGCCGTGACCGAGCGGATCAGCCTGGTGCCGCCGGACCCGGGCCCGTCGGACCGGGTGCTGCTCCGCGAGCTCATCAGGGACGGCAAGATCGTGGGGCGCGAGCCGCTGGAGGCCGCGCGCGAACGGCATCAGGCGGTGCTCGGCGAACTGCCCGGCTACGCACTGCAGCTTTCCCGCGGGTATCCGGCCATCCCGACGATTTTCGACCGCGACGGCGAGGAGGACTGACCGCGTCGGGGGTTCTTTCCCTTTTCCCGTTAGATGTGTTATTTCGGGTTAATATGCCGCGGAATCGCACACACAGTGTCGGCTGGTCCCCGAAATGCGTTCGCGGGCGGCGCGGCCGAGTCGGTAGCGTGGCCGGCATGGCAGTCGATTTCTCGCGGTTCGCTGACGTGCTCAAGTCGCTGGGGGTCACCGGCGAGGTACGGGAACTTCCGGAGCCGGCGCCCACCGCGGCCGCCGCGGCGCAACAGCTCGGCTGTGAGGTCGGCGCGATCGCCAACAGCCTGGTGTTCGACGCCGACGGCGCGCCGCTGCTGGTGATGACCAGCGGGGCGCACCGGGTGGACACATCGCGGGTGGCATCCCTGACCGGTTCGGCCGCCGTGGCGCGGGCCGACGCGCGCTCGGTGCGCGAGTGGACCGGCCAGGCGATTGGCGGAGTCGGGCCGGTGGGGCATCCCGCGCCGATCAGGACGCTGGTGGACACCTGGCTGTCGAAGTACGACGTCGTGTGGGCGGCGGCCGGGCATCCGCACACGGTGTTCCCGACGTCTTTCGACGAGCTGATCCGGATCACCGGCGGCACCGCCGCCGACGTGGGTTCCTGACCGTCAGGCGGGCTTGTCCCAGCGCAGCGAGTAGCGCCACAGCAGGTGGCGGCGGTACCTGACGCCGGGCAGCAGCCGCCGGGCGGTCGCGTGAACCTGCGCCCAGCTCATGCCGGGCGCCATGACCGGAGCGCCGGACGAGCCCTCCCCGCGGGTGAGCTTGTAGTAGCGGTTAACCGGAATCCCGGCGGCGCCGATAACCCAGTCGGCAGGCGACCTGTCGTCCGCCAGACCGACGACGGCGAGGCGCCCGCCGGGACGGAGGATCCGCGCCATCTTCGTGAGTGCCGCGGCGAAATCCATGTGGTGGAGCGCGGTGTTCGCGCAGGCGAAGTCGACACTGGCGTCGCCGAACGGGCAGGCAAGGAAATCCTCTTCGAGGAAAGTGACGTCGAGACCCGCGGCAGCGCACCGGTTCCGCGCGAGGGCGATCATGCGCTGATCCGGGTCGATCCCGGTCACGTGATCGCAGTGCGCCGCGAGCCTCGCCGCCAGCAGGCCGTCACCGCAGCCCACGTCGAGCGCCGCGCCGCATCGCGGCGGCGCTGCGGCGATGATCAGCGGCTGGTAGTGGACGTTGTGGTTCCAGCAGGTCGGCGTCATCTCGTTCGCACGATACGGTGAAAGCGTGCGCGCGCTCATCATCGTCGACGTGCAGAACGATTTCTGCGAAGGCGGCTCCCTCGCGGTCGCCGGCGGGACCGCGGTGGCTCGCGGCATCAGTTCGCTGCTCGCGTCGCCCGGCACTGGCTACGATCACGTGGTCGCCACCGAGGACTACCACATCGATCCCGGCAGCCACTTCGCCGCCGAACCTGACTACGCCCAGTCCTGGCCGCCGCACTGCGTCGCCGGGTCGCACGGCGCGGAACTGCATCCGGACCTGGACACCAGGCCGATCGAGGCGGTGTTCCGCAAAGGCCAGCACGCCGCCGCTTACAGCGGCTTCGAAGGCGCCGATGAGCAGGGCACGCCGCTCGCCGACTGGCTGCGCGCCCACGACGTCGATGAGGTCGACGTCGTGGGAATCGCCACCGACTACTGCGTCCGCGCGACCGCGGCCGACGCGGCGAAGGCGGGCTTCCGCACGAAGGTCCTGCTCGGGCTCACCGCGGGCGTCGATCCAGGCACCACGGCCGAAGCCATCTCCACCCTGCAGGACGCCGGCATCGCCGTCACCCCCGCGTAAGACCCTGTTTGGCTGAACGTAACCTCGCATAATGCCGTTGCCGATCCGCCGCGCGTCCTGAAGACTTGGCTACGGTAGGCGCGCGAGCCCACGTCGGCCCGCGCCATCGATCGGGGCTGATCCAGGGGCAGACATGAGCACTTCGGACATCAGCAAGACGCGGGCGGAAGCCGTCATCACGGTGCATGAATACCAGCCCGTTTCCTACGAGACACCGGCCGACGGGCCGTCCCTCACGCGCATCCACGTGGAGGAAGCGTTCAGCGGCGACATCGAGGGCGACGGCGTCGTCGAGTTCCTGCAAGCGGCGCGGGCCGACGGTTCGGCGAGTTTCGTCGGAATCGAGCGGTTCACCGGCGCCGTAGCGGGTCGCACCGGAAGCTTTCTGCTGCAGGACTCGGGCACGGTGACCGGGAGCGTCGTGGCGGGCGACTGGTTCGTGGTCCCCGGCTCGGGCACCGGCCAGCTGGCCGGCCTGCGCGGCGAAGGCGGCTTCCGCGCCAACCTCGGCGAAAACGCCGAGGTGCACCTCGACTACTGGTTCGACTGAGCGAGGCCAGTCGAGACAGCTGGTCCGCCGGCCGGTCTGCTATTTGTCCCTGTTTTCTGCTGCCCTGGCAGCAGAAAACAGGGACAAAGGATGCCTGACTCAGCGGAACGGGTTGGTGACACGGACACCGCCGTAGTCTTGGCCGTCGTTGAGGTCTTCGGACAACACCTCGGTGCAGCCCAGCACGCGGGATGCCTCGATGATGGCCGCGTCCCAGTATGAGAGCTGGAAACGCTGGCGGGCGTCCAGGGCCGCCATCATGATCCCGCTGGTGAGGTCCTGGACGGGGAAGCGCCGGAACGATTCGATAAGCAGGACTGCCTGCTGGTGGCTGATGGCGTCCCGGCGGCTTGCGCGGGTCGCCTGGACGTAGAACTCCTGAAGCACTGGCACCGACAGCGCCAGGTCGCGCTCGGTCAGGATGTCGTTGGCGCGCTTGGCCTTGTCCTGCTCTGCCGGATTGCGGGAGATGGCGTAGAGCAGGACGTTGGTGTCAACGAACCGCACGATCATGCACCTCGTCACGGCCCAGCCGGTCGGCGGCGCGGAACTCACTGATCCCAGCCTGGACCTCGCGCTGGAGCGCCTCGAGCCTGGCGAATTCGTCCATCCGGCCGGAAAGCTGCTCCAGGTAGGCGACGACCAGCGCGCTTACCGAGGTATCACGTTGCGCAGCGGCGACCCGCGCGTTGCGGTAGACGTCATCAGGGACGGAGACCGTGATGTTCTTCACAGTCCCACAGTAACACAGTTTCCGTGCTGGAGGCGCCGCCGGCCCGTTGCGGGCTCAGTCGTGCAGGATTGGCCGGCCGAGCGGGACCGGCTTTCCGCCGGTCGCGACGGTCGCGGTGTTGAAGTACAGGTACACGCCGATCGCGGCGAACAGCAGGACCACGTACCCGGCGGCCTTCAGCAGCCCGGTGGATGTCTGGTTCACCCCGAGGAACACCAGCAGCAGCGCGAGGTCCACCAGGAAGAACACCGCCGTGAAGGCGAGCGGCAGCCGCAGCATCGCCAGCGTGAGCATCACCATCACCACGAGCCAGGCGACCAGGAACAGTTCCTGTGCGGCCTGCGCGGAGGCCGGCGCGACGCCGAACCAGTTGTGCGTGAGGCCGATGACGAGCACGGCGTAGCTGAGCCAGAACCCGGCGAAGATACCGAACACGCTCGCCACCGCCGTCTGCCCCAGCGACGCGCTCCAGATTGTCGCCAGGAACAGGCCGATCGACGTGGCCGTGAGGATGATCGGGAGCGCTGCCCCGATCGCGGTCGCCGGGACCACGCCCACCAGGGCCAGGCCGAGCGAGACCGAGCCCGCGATGAAGCACGGCAGGCCGAGTGCCGCAGGATCGCCGGTCAGCGGTCCCGGAGTGGCAGGCGCGGCTGGGGGTTCCTCGTGCAGTGTGCGGGCGGCGGATGCGTCAGCGCTCATCACTTCGCTCCTTCGAGTTGAGCACCCGCGATCGCGGGTTAATGCATCCGTACGCCCAGGTCCGCCCGCCCGTGTTCTCACTTTGAACCAGTGCCTTCTGAGCAGCCCCAGGATCAGCGGCGGGACAGGGCCCACTGACGGATCCTGGCGATCCGGTCGCGGATCTGGTCCGCGGACGCTTGCGGGATCGCCGGGCCGCCGCACGCCTGCCGCAGCTCGGCGTGAATCACCCCGTGCGGCTGTCCGGTCCGGTGGCTCCAGGCGCCGACCAGGCCGTTGAGCTCCTTGCGCAGCGCGGCCAGTCCCTCGCGGCTCACGGTAGCGGCCGGCGCCGGCGAGGCCGGCGCTTCAGGAGCCGACGGCGACGCGGCCGCGGGAGCCGGCGGGACGGGAGCCGCGGGAGCGGGATCCTGGGCTGGGGGAGCCGGAGCCGCGGCGGCCGACGACCGCGCCGTCAGCTGCCGGGACTGCCGCTTGCGCAGGAGCAGGGCCACCTGGTCCGGATCCAGCAGGCCAGGCAGCCCCAGGTAGTCCTCCTCCTCCAGCGACCCCGCCTCCGTCGCGGTGCCGAACTCCCCGCCGTCATACAGCACCCGGTCGAACGTCGCGGAGGCCGCCAGCGCCTCGAAGGACTTCCCCAGCACCTCGAAGTCAGGCGTGTCACGGGACCGCTCCGCCTCGGCGAGCTCCGCCTCAGGATCACGATCCAGCGCCCGCACCACGTGGTCGCGCTCGGCCTCAAGCTCCGCCGCGAACCCGAGCAGTACCGGCACCGACGGCAGGAACACCGAGGCGGTCTCCCCGCGCCGCCGGGCCCGCACGAACCGGCCGACCGCCTGCGCGAAGAACAGCGCCGTCGACACGGAGGTCGCGTACACCCCGACCGCGAGCCGGGGCACGTCCACCCCCTCGGACACCATCCGCACGGCGACCATCCAGCGGTCCGTGGACGACGCGAACGCGGAGATCTTCCGGCTCGCCGTCGGATCGTCAGAGAGCACGACGACCGGCCGCGCGCCGTAGACCCGCCGCAGCAGCGCCGCGTACGCCCGCGCCGTCTCGTGGTCCCCGGCGATCACCAGCCCGGCCGCGTCCGGCATCGCGCGGCGCACCTCGGTGAGCCGCCGGTCCGCGGCCTCGAGCACCCGCTGGATCCACTCTCCCGCCGGGTCGAGCGCCGTTCGCCACGCCTGCGCGACCTGGTCTTTCGTCATCGGCGTGCCAAGGGTCGCGGTGATCTCGTCGCCGGCCCTGGTCCGCCAGTGCATCTCACCGGAGTAGGCGAGGAAGATCACCGGCCGCACCACGCCGTCGGCCAGCGCCGGCCCGTACCCGTAGACGAAGTCCGAGGCCGACCGCTGCACGCCGGCCGCTTCCGGCACGTACGTGACGAACGGGATCGGGTTCGCGTCCGTCCGGAACGGCGTCCCGGTCAGCGCGAGCCGCCTCCTGGCCGGCTCGAACGCCTCCCTGATCGCGTCACCCCACGACAGCGCGTCGCCCGCGTGATGCACCTCGTCGAAAATCACCAGCGTCCGCCGGTTCTCCGTCCGCTGCCTGTGCAGCGCGGGATGCGCCGCCACCTGCGCGTAGGTGACCGCGACTCCCTGGAAGTCGGCGCCCGCCCGGCCCTGCGCGTTCCGGTAGGACGGGTCGATCGCGATGCCGAACGCCGTCGCCGCCCGCGCCCACTGGTACTTGAGGTGCTCGGTGGGCGTCACCACGGTCACGGCCGCGATCTCGCGGAGCGCCAGCAGCCGCGCCGCCACCGTGAGGGCATACGTCGTCTTGCCCGCACCAGGCGTCGCTACCAGCAGGAAGTCACGTTGAGCGACTCGCAAATACTCTTCGTAAGCAGCCTTCTGCCAGCCACGGAGAAGATCAAAATAGTTTTCCCGAACGTACGCGGCTGACTGTTCAGCCCCACTCACTCCGCGGCGTCGTCGTCGCCGTCAGGCAGCGACTCGTAAATTTCCTTGCACTCCGGGCAGACGGGGAACCTCTTCGCGTCCCTGCTCGGCACCCAGACCTTGCCGCACAGCGCCTTGATGGGAGTGCCGAAGACGTGGCTCTCCATCATCTCGTTCTTATCGACGTAGTGCGCGAACCGCTCGTGATCGCCGTGCGAAGTGTCGACCCGCAGGTCCTCGTGGACTTTCAGGTCGCTCTCTGGCATTACCTCGGTGCCGTTGCTCACGGTCCTAGTCTACCGTCTCGCTACTCCCGGCCGGGGTTTTGGGCCGACGTGGCGCGCTGGCCAGACCCGCGTCGACCGCCGCGTCAATCATCCAGTCCCGTCCCTCGGCAAGGCCGCGGTCGAAGGCTGCCGCGTCACCGCGGGTGCGGGCGGCGGCCAGCCTGCCATGCAGGTCATAGGGCACGCTCACACGGAGCAAGGGGTGGCCAGGCGGGAGCAACGCCTGGGCCGCGGCCAACAGCTGGCCGGCGCGCTGCGACTGGCCGTCGTGCCAGATGCGCAGCGCCTCCGTGAGCAGCTCACCAGCCGTTGGCGATGCCGCCTGCGCCTCTTCGAGGCCGAAGTTCAGCAACAGCAAGGCGAGGTCCCACTGGTCGCCGCCCCCGCGCAGCGACTGCAGGCCTTCGGCGAACCGGGCCCGTGCCGAGGCTGCCGAGCACCACCCCGCGGGCTATGTCGTCCTGCGCGGACTCGAGGTCGCGGAGACTCGCCGACAGGTGGACGCCGGCCGCGGCGAAGTCGCCCCGGACGAGGGCGGCGCTGCCCAGGTAATAGCGCAAGTAGGCGTCGAACGGCTGCCCGTAGGTCACGTCGACCTGGCGCCACACGGCGCGCGCTTCTTCGAGCAGCGACTGACTGGGCCTCCTGGAGTCGACCGCACATGAGCCAGAACCAGCCGAGCGCACCCGCGAGGGCGATGCCTACCGCCTGGTCCCCGTCAGCGCTCACGCTCCAGGCCAAGGCGGCGCGCATGTTGTCATGGGCGTACTCAAGCTGAGCCGTCCAGGTACGCCGCTCTGCGGTCCCGAGCAGCATGGGCTCGGCGCGTACGGCCAGGTCGCGGAAGAACTCGGCGTGCCGGCGGTGCGCCTGAGGCGCCTCTCCCGCAGCTTCCAGCGTTTCGAGGGCGAACTCGCGAATCGTCTCCAGCATGCGGTATGGCGGGGTGCTCTCATCGAGCGGCTGGACGAACACGAGGCTCTGGCCGACTAGCCTGCTGATCGCATCCAGCGGGTCGGGGTCGTCTGAGCAGTCATCCGCGAGCGCTTCCACTGCCTCGAGCGTGAAGCCGCCGATGAACACGCCCAGCTGACGGAAGAAGCGCTGGTCGGCCGCCTCGAGCATGTCATAACTCCAGGCGATCGCCGCACGCAGCGTCTGATGCCGTTCGGGCAGATCTCGCGGGGCGCGCGTCAGCAGCGGCAAGCGGCGCTCCAGCCGCGCGAGCAGGGCCTCGGGCGACAGCACGGTCAGCCGGGCGGCCGCGAGCTGGAGCGCCAGCGGCAGCCCGTCCAGGCGGCGGCAGATCTCGGGCGCGGCGGCCGCATTGGCTTCGGTCAGCCTGAAGTCAGACTTGACGTCGCGCGCGCAGGTGAGGAAGAACGCGACCGCCGGAACGGCGGCAAGGGCATCCAGGTCAGTGAGGGTGCTCGCCTGCGGCAACACGAGCGGCGCCACGGCCACGACTCGCTCGCCCCGAATTCGCAGCGGCCTACGGCTGGTGGCCAGCACCTTCAGTCCTGGCGCTCGCTCCAGGATCTGCTCCGCAAGCGGCGCCGCCGCGACCAGCCGCTCAACGTTGTCCACGAGCAGGAGCAACTGGCGCGGGCCGAAGAACGCGAGCAGGCTTTCATCGAGCCCCTGTCCCGGCAAGACCGGGACGCGAAGCTGCTGGGCCACGGTCTGGCGGATCAGGGAGGTATCGGTCAGCGCCTCGAGAGAGACGAATGCCGCCCCGTCCGCGAACTGGTCGGCCGCAGCGTGGGCGGCCGCGAGGGCGAGGGAGGTCTTGCCAACGCCACCAGGCCCGGTCAGCGGACCAGGCCGACCTGTGCCTCCCGCAGCAGCCCGGTGACCACCTGCAGCTCCTCCACCCGGTCAACGAGCGGCCAGCGCGGCGCTGGAAGCGGCGCGACCGGCGGTGCCGCGGGCGGGCCGACGAAGCGCTCCGTCAGCAGGAGCGCCAGGTCATCGGCGACCAGGGTCGACAGCTCGCCGGCGTCCTTGAAGAGCCGGTAGGAGACCACTCCCTCGGCCTCGATCGCCTCGAGGAAGCTGGTCAGCCGCGTGTCACGCTGTGGTGTCGCCGTCACGTAAACCAGCCGCGGCATGTCTGCCGACAGGCGGTACTCGTCCTCTAGACCGGAGATCTCCATGCCGGGAGCGACCCACCCATAGGACTCGGCGTAGATCCCGACGAAAACGTCGCTCTGCTTCAGGTAGGCGAGGTACAGGTCCCGCGGCGCGTAAGGCCTGGCCCCGAGCTCGAACAGCACGGGCGTCAGCCGCAGCTGCGTAATGGCGGCGGTCACCGCTCGCCGCTCGGGGGCTAGTTCCTCCAGCGTCGAGCTGACGAAGACGCGGACCCGTTGATCGGGTGTCCGGATCACGCCTCCAACGGTAACCCCGCCGCGGCAGAGTCAGCCTGCGTAGAGGGACTCGATGACGTCGGCGTACCTGTCGTGGACGACACGGCGCTTGAGCTTGAGCGTGGGGGTCAGTTCGCCGGTCTCCGCCGTCCATTCCACGGGCAGCAAGCGCCATCGCTTCACCTGCTGCACGCGGGCCAGCCGTTCGTTGGCGGCGGCTACCGCGGCCGCCACCTCGGCCAGCACCTGCGGATCCGATGCCAGTGCCTCGAGCGGGCCGGCCGGAATGCCGCGGGCGCGGGCCCAGGCGGGTGCTGCTTCACCGTCCAGCGCGAGCAGGGCGACGACGTACGGCCGGCGGTCGCCGTAGGCCAGCGCCTGGCCGATCAGCGGGTGGGCCACGAGCCCGTTCTCGACCGCCGCGGGCGCGACGTTCTCGCCGCCGGCGGTGATGATCAGTTCCTTCTTCCGGTCCGTCACGGACAGGAACCCGTCCGCGTCGATCGTGCCGATGTCCCCGGTGTGCAGCCAGCCGTCGGCGTCGATCAGGGCCGCGGTCAGGTCGGGCCTGCCATAGTAGGCGGGTGTGTTGAGCGGCCCGCGGGCCAGGATCTCGCCGTCACCGGCGATCTTGACCTCCATCCCGCCGACTGGCCGGCCCACCGTGCCGAGCTTGAATTCGGCGGGCGAGTTGCCGGTGAACGCCCCGGTGGTCTCCGTCATGCCGTACACGTCGAGGATCTTCATGCCCAGCCCGGCGAAGAAGTCGGCCACGTCAGGGGGCAGCGGGGCGGCGGCGCTGGACACGGCCCTGGCCTCGCCGAGGCCGAGCAGGCCGCGGATCGGCCCGAGCACCTGCTCGTCGGCCGCGAGGAACTGAGCCGCCAGTTCCGGGGACGTGGTATGCCCGTACTGGCAGCTCCGCACGTAGCGGCGGCCGGTCTCCATGGCCTGCCGCACGGCAGCCCGCTTGGCCTCGTCCTGCTCGGCCGTGAGCAGCGCCTGGATGCCCGTCCTGATCTTCTCCCACACCCGGGGCACGCCGAAGAACGCGGTGGGGCGTACCTTCCCGATCATCGGCACGAGCCGGGCGGAGTCCGGGCAGAAGTGGACGTGGCCGGCGTTGTGGATAGGCAGGTAGACGCTGAACATGCGCTCGGCGATGTGCGCCAGCGGCAGATAGGACACCCACCGGACCCCCGGGCTGATGGTTCCCATCGCGTCGACCGTCACCATCGCGTACAGGATGTTGCGGTGGGTAAGCAGGACGCCCTTCGGCTGGCCGGTGGTGCCCGAGGTGTACAGCAGGGCCAGCGGGTCGCCGGGCTTGATCGCGGCCACCCGGTCCGTGATCTCAGCGGGCTCGGCGGCGAACCGTTCCCGGCCCAGCGCCACCAGGTCGTCCCACGTCATGTACCGGTCGCCGGCCGGGCAGGCGGACGTGTCGCGGACGATGACCTTCTTGATCCCCGGCAGCCGGTCAAGGACCGGCTGCCAGCGGGCGAGCTCGCCTGCTCCGTCCAGCACCGCGATCCTGGCGTCGCAGTCCGCCGCCACGTACGCGATCTGCTCAGGCGCCAGCGTGCCATACAGCGTCACCCCCAGGCCGCCCGCGTGCACCGCCCCCAGGTCGGCCAGCACGTGCTCGCCGCGGTTCGGGAGCATCAAGGCGACCCGCTCGCCGGGCGCCAGCCCCAGCGCGGCGAACCCTGCCGCCACCTCGAGCACCCGCTGCCTCGCCTGCTCCCAGGTCAGGGTCCGCCAGCCAGCCTCGTCCTCGTCGGAGTACGCGCCGGCGGCACCGGAAGCCTCGGCCACGTCCCGCAGCTCATCGCACAGTGTGCGGCCCGCGATCACGGCCTCGATCTCAGCCCGCTGCCGCATTATGTCGCTGCTCACGGTTTCCTCCGTCCCGTCGTGGGGGTTACGTCACCAGTAAGAGAGGCGGATCATCGCGGCTAGTTGAGGCCGGGGTCTTCCGGGTACGTCGCCAGGAAGGCGATGTCGCCTTCCTGGCGCTGCAGGACGGCGCGCCACAGGTGCTCGGGCTCCGCGGCGAAGATGTCACCGGGCTCGGCCGGGAGCACGAACCAGGCGCCCTCGTCGATCTCCGCCTCGAGCTGCCCGGGCGACCAGCCCGCGTAGCCGGCGTAGACGCGCAGCGACTGGATCGCGGGCGCCAGCAGCCGGGGCGGCGCGTCCAGGTCGAGCAGTCCGAGCCGGGCCAGCGCCGGCGCACCGTCCAGCGCGCGCCAGCCGAGCGGCTCCTCCTTGCCGGGGACCATGGCGAGGGCGAGCGCGCTGTTCTGCGCGACCGGACCGCCGCGGAACAGCACAGAGGGATCCGTGATCAGCTCTGTCCACTGCTCGAGCACCTGGCCCACCGGGATCTTCGTCGGCCGGTTCAGCACCACGCCGAGGGTGCCCTCGGTGTCCTCGTGCTCAACGATCAGCACGACCGCGCGCTTGAAGTTCGGATCCCCCAGCAGCGGCGTCGCTACGAGCAGTCTCCCGGCTCCCGGATCCGGCTCCATGTGATCCATGTAACCATCATGGGGCAGGTTCCTGAGTGCCTGCATCGGCCTCGAGGGCGACTGCGCGGACCGCCGCGGCGACGCCGGCCGCGACGTCCGGGTGGAACACCGAAGGAACGATGTAGTCCGGGCCGATCTCGTCGGGCAGCACCACGTCGGCGAGCGCCCGCGCCGCGGCGACCAGCATCTTATCGGTGATCTTCCTGCTCTGGGCGTCGAGCAGGCCGCGGAACACTCCGGGAAACGCGAGCACGTTGTTGATCTGGTTCGGGTAGTCGCTGCGGCCGGTGGCCACCACCGCCGCGTACTCCCGCGCCGCGTCCGGGTCGACCTCAGGATCGGGGTTCGCGAGGGCGAACACGATCGAGCCGTCGTTCATCATCTTGACGTCCTCGGCGGAGAGGATGCCGGGCGCGGACACGCCGATGAAGACGTCCGCGCCGCGCATCGCGCCGGCCAGGTCACCGGAGTACCCGCCCGCGTTGGTGCGGTCGGCGATCCAGGTGAGGCTGTCGTTCATGCCCGGGCGGCCGTGGTAGACCGCGCCGCGGTCGTCGAACACGATCACGTTGGCGGCGCCGGCATTGAGCAGCAGCCTCAGCACCGCGGTGCCGGCCGCGCCCGCGCCGGCCATCACGATCTTCACGCTGGCCAGGTCCTTGCCCACCACGCGCAGCGCGTTGGTGAGCGCGGCGAGCACCACGATCGCGGTGCCGTGCTGGTCG
>DATBBI010000210.1:0-4849 GCA_036271115.1 Trebonia sp. | reverse complement strand
ATAGCCGTCATCGGTGCCGGCTTCTACGGCTCGACCACGGCGCAGCGGCTTGCTGAGTACGACATCTTCGACGAGGTCGTGCTCACCGACATCATCGAGGGCAAGCCGGAGGGGCTGGCGCTGGACATGAACCAGTCGCGGCCTGTCGAGGGTTTCGAGACGAAGGTGACCGGCCAGACGACCGGCGCCGACGGCGAAGGCTACGAGGCGATCGCCGGCGCCGACATCGTGGTGATCACCGCCGGCCTCGCGCGCAAGCCGGGCATGAGCCGGATGGACCTGATCGAGGTCAACGCCAAGATCGTCAGGAACGTGGTGGAGAACGTCGTCAAGCACGCGCCAGAGGCGGTGCTGATCGTCGTGTCCAACCCGCTCGACGAGATGACGGCGCTCGTGGCGAAGGTCTCCGGGTTCCCCTCCGCGCGAGTCATGGGCCAGGCGGGCATGCTGGACACCGCCAGGTTCTCGTACTTCGTGGCGGAGAAGCTGGGCGTTCCTGTCGGCTCGGTGCGGACGCTGACCCTGGGGTCGCACGGCGACACGATGGTGCCGGTCCCGTCGGCCTGCTCCGTTGACGGCAAGCCGCTCGCCGAGCTGCTGCCGGCCGGGGAGATCGAGGCCCTGGTCCAGCGGACGCGCAACGGCGGCGGCGAGATCGTCGCGCTGCTCAAGACCGGCTCGGCGTACTACGCGCCGTCGGCGGCGGCCGCCAGGATGGCGCGCGCCGTGGCCGAGGACGCGGGCGCGGTCATGCCGGTCTGCGCGTGGGTTGACGGCGAGTACGGCATCAGCGGCGTCTACCTCGGGGTGGAGGCCGAGATCGGGTCGGCCGGCATCCGCCGGGTGGTGGAGCGCGACCTGTCTGAGGCCGAGCTGGCCGCGCTGCGCGCGGCGGCGGAGGCCGTCAGGGCCAAGCAGGCGGACGTCGCCAGCCTGTAGGGGTCTCTTCGCGGCCCGTGCCAGCTCGCCGTGTTCTGTCTACGTGAGCTGGCGGGCCGCGGCCGACGGGATCGCGTCGATGAACTCCGGCGGAGTCCACCCGCGTTCCGTGAAGGCCTCCGTCAGCGCGGCGCGTACCGTGGCCAGCTTTTCGACAGGGATCAGCGCCAGCACGGAACCGCCGAAGCCGCCGCCGATCATCCGGGCCCCGAGCGCGCCGGCGGCGACGGCGACCTCGACCGTGACATCCGCCGCTGGCCAGGAGACCTCGAAGTCGTCCCTGAGGGATGCGTGCGCCTCGGTGAGCAGGCGGCCGATGTACCGGTAGACCGCCTGCGGCGGCACTGACTCGGCGCCGCCCGTCGCGGGGACTGAGCCGCTCAGCAGCGCCGACGCGATCGCGCGGGCCCGGGCACTGTCGGCGATGACGTGCCTGGCGCGCCGCCGCAGCACGGGGTCGGCCAGCCGGCTGGCCTCGGCGGGATCCTGCACCGCGCCGAGGTACGGCACGCCTAGCAGCCGAGCGGCCTCCTCGCACTCGGCGCGCCGCTGGCCGTACTCGCCGGATACCAGGGCATGCGCGACGCGGGTGTCGATGATCAGCGCGGCCGCGCCGGCCGCGGCCGGGGTGAACGGCACCTGGGTCACGGTCAGCGTCGCGCAGTCGAGCAGCATCGCGTGGCCCTCCTGGCACAGCAGCGCCGCGTACTGGTCGATGATCCCGGTCGGCGCGCCGACGAAGTCGTTCTCCGCCCGCTTGGCGATCGCCGCCAGCGTCCGGCGCTCCACCGTCACGCCGGACAGCTCGCAGAGCGCCAGCGCCACCGAGCATTCCAGCGCGGCGGAGGACGACACCCCCGCGCCCACCGGCAGATCGGAGTCGATGTCGATCGAGGCGCCCGCGACGTCAACGCCGGCCTCGCGCAGCGCCCACGCCACGCCAGCCGGGTAGGCGGCCCAGCCCGTTATGGCGCCAGGCGCGAGCGAGTCCAGCGCCACCGTGACCGGCTCGTCGGGCACCTGCTTGGACCGCAGCGCCAGCATCCGGGGACGCCCGGCCCGGGCGGCGGCGCTCGCCGTCACGCCGTGAGCGAGCGCGAACGGGAGCACGTACCCCTCGTTGTAGTCGGTGTGCTCGCCCATCAGGTTGGCCCGCCCCGGCGCGAACCATCTCACAGTGCCTCCCTGAACGTTCCCGGGGCCGCGTCGTCGCCCGGGTGGCCAGCGGTCTCACGGGACGCATACGCTATCCCGTCTAGACTGGCCGCGATAGCGCGGCTGGCACAAGGGACCGGGAAAGTCGGCGATCGCAGCGTGAGCCAGGTCGTCTGGGACGTCATCATCGTTCTTGTCATCGTGTGCATCGGCGGGTTTTTCGCCGCCTCGGAGATGGCCCTGGTCTCGCTGGGCGAGGGCCAGGTCCGGTCGCTGGCCAGGCGCGGCAGGCGCGGCGCGAAGGCCGCGCGGCTGGCATCGGACCCCAACAGGTTCCTGTCCGCGGTGCAGATCGGCACAACGCTGGCGACCCTGGTTACCGGCGCGTTCGGTGCCGACACGCTGGCCACCGCGCTGCGGTCCTGGCTGGTCAGGCAGGGTATGGCGGAAGACGTCGCGGGGCCGCTGGCGTTCGGGATCGTCACCGTGTGCATCACGTTCATCACCCTGGTCCTCTCTGAGCTGGCCCCCAAACGGCTGGCGCTGCAGCGCACGGTCCCGATAGCGCTGCTCGCCGCGCCGACGCTGGACCGGATCGCCACGCTCGCCAGGCCGGTGGTGTGGCTGCTGTCGGTCTCGGTCAACGTGGTCATCACGCTGCTCGGCGGTGACCCGCGACAGGGCCGCCAGTCGATGACCGAGGCGGAGCTGCGCGAGCTGGTCACCGGCACCCAGGCGCTGAGCGCGGACGAGCGGCGCATCGTCGGTGAGGTCTTCGACGCGGGCAAGCGGCAGATCCGCGAGGTGCTGCTGCCGCGCACGGAGGTGGAGTTTCTCGCGGCGGGCACCACGATCGGCGATGCGGCGCGCATCGCGTCGAGCGTGCCGTACTCGCGGCTGCCGGTCTACCAGGACTCCTACGACAACGTGATCGGCTTCGTGCACATCAGGGACCTGCTCGGGCCGACCGCGCCGGACCGGATGGCGCTGGTCGACGAGGTGATCAGGCCGGTGAAGTTCCTGCCGATCAGCAAGACCGTGCTCGCCGCGCTGTCGGAGATGCGCCGGGACCGGGCGCACCTGGCGATCGTGGCCGACGAGTACGGCGGCACCGCGGGCATCGTCACGCTCGAGGACCTGGTCGAGGAGCTGATCGGCGACATCAGGGACGAGTACGACACCGAGCTCGCCGCGGCCACCAAGCTGCCGCGCGGCGAGGTTGACGTGGACGGCCTGCTCAACCTGGACGAGTTCGCCGAGCAGACCAGCATCGAGCTGCCTGAAGGCCCGTACGAGACGGTGGCGGGCTACGTCCTCGCGGCGCTTGGCGAGGTGCCGTCGCCCGGCGATTCGGTCAACGTCCCCGGTTACACGATCACGGTCACCGAGATGGACGGCCGCCGGATCGCCCGGCTGCGGGTCACACCCGCGCCGCGTCCCGCGCCGGCCCCTGGCACGCCAGCCGCCGGCTCGCCGCCCGCTGGCACGTCAGCCGCCGGCTCGCCGCCCGCCACAGGACCGGCCGCCGCAGGGCCGGCCGAGGCGGCCCCGCCCGGCCAGGCTTCCGCGGCGCCGCCAGGGGCACCAGGCTGACCGGGCGGTGCGGCTAAACTTGACCTTCTGCATGGGAAATTCCCTGGTGGAAGGCGGTACATGTGCCTGGCGGGTTTGACACCGTTCTGGTCGTTGACTTCGGCGCGCAGTACGCCCAGCTGATCGCCCGCCGGGTACGCGAGTGCCACGTCTACTCGGAGATCGTTCCGTCGACGATGCCGGTCGCGGAGATGCTGGCGCGGCAGCCGAAGGCGATCATCCTGTCCGGGGGGCCCGCGTCGGTCTACGCGCCGGGCGCGCCGGCGGCGCCGACCGGACTGTTCGACGCCGGCGTGCCAGTGCTCGGCATCTGCTACGGGCATCAGGTGCTGGTCAGGGAGCTGGGCGGGACCGTCGAACGCACCGGCGCCGCCGAGTACGGCGGGACGCCGGTGCGGGTGACCGCCGGCGGCGGCCGGCTGCTCGCCGGGCTCGGGGACGGGTTCGGCGTCTGGATGTCGCACGGCGACACGTCCACGATCGCGCCGCCTGGCTTCACGGTGACCGCGCACACCGCGGCGACCCCCGCCGCGGCGGTCGAGGCACCGGACCGCGGGCTTTACGGGGTCCAGTTCCATCCCGAGGTCATGCACACCGAGCACGGGATCACGATCTTGCGCCGCTTCCTCGAGGCGGCGGGATGCCGGCCCACGTGGACGATGGTGAACATCGTCGAGGAGCAGACCGGGCGGATCAGGGAGCAGGTGGGCGGCGGGCGGGCGATCGCCGGGCTGTCCGGCGGGGTGGATTCCGCGGTCGCCGCGGCGCTGGTGCAGCGCGCTATCGGGGAGCGCCTGACGTGTGTTTTCGTCGACCACGGGCTGCTGCGCAAAGGCGAGGCGGAGCAGGTCGAGCAGGACTTCGTGGCGGCGACGGGGGTGAGCCTGCGGGTGGTGGATGCCTCTGCGGCGTTCCTCGGAGCGCTGCGCGGGGTCACCGACCCTGAGGCCAAGCGCAAGATCATCGGCCGGGAGTTCATCAGGGCCTTCGAGCGTGCCGCCAGGGAGATCACCGCCGAGGCCGGCGCGCACGGCGAATCCACCGAGTTCCTCGTGCAGGGCACGCTCTACCCGGACGTGGTCGAGTCCGGCGGCGGCGCCGGCGCCGCGAACATCAAGTCGCACCACAACGTGGGCGGGCTGCCTGACGACCTGAAGTTCCG
>DATBBI010000209.1:0-1716 GCA_036271115.1 Trebonia sp. | reverse complement strand
CTACAAGACCGGCGCGAAGGAGATCGCGGCCACTCGCGGGTACGCGCTCACCTTCATGGCGAAGCCGAACGCGGCGGAAGGCAACTCCTGCCATATCCACCTGTCGTTCCGCGACGCCGCGGACGGCTCGCCGGTGATGGCCGGCGACGGGCCCTACGGGCTGTCGCCTCTCGGCGCCTCGATGGTGGCCGGGCTGCTGGCCGGGCTGCGCGAGCTGACGCTGCTGCTGGCGCCGACAATCAACTCCTACAAGCGGTACGCCAGCGGCAGCTTCGCGCCGACGACCGTGGCGTGGGGGCCTGACAACAGGACCTGCGCGCTGCGGCTGGTCGGGCACGGGCCCTCGCTGCGGGTGGAGTGCCGGGTGCCCGGCGGCGACGTCAACCCGTACCTGGCGCTGGCCGGCCTGGTCGCGGCGGCGCTGTCCCGGGTGCCTGGGGCATCGGACGCGGCCGGGCAGCTGGCTGAGCTGCCGCCGCCCGTGACGGGCAACGCGTACGCGCTGACCGGGCTGCCGCGGGTGCCGGCGACGCTCGACGAGGCGCTGGCGCTGTGGGAGTCGTCGGCGCTGGCGGCCGAGGCGTTCGGCGCGGATGTCGTCCGCCATTACGCGACGATGGCGCGGGTAGAGCTAGATGCGTACCGCTCGGCGGTGACGGACTGGGAGCTGCGCCGTTACTTCGAGCGTATCTAGCGAATCTGGCCGAGCTAGGGGTGGCAGGTGGACGGAAGGCTTGAGGGACGCACGGCTGTCGTGACGGGCGCCGGCAGCGGCATCGGGCTGGCGACGGTGCGGCGGCTGGCCGACGAGGGCGCGAACGTCGTGGCGGTGGACGTCGACGTGACGGCGGGCGACAAGGCCGCGGACGAGGCGGGCGGCGTGTTCGTCCAGGCCGACGTGACCATCGCCGAGGATGTGGCGCGGGCCTTCACGGTCGCGATGGAGACCTACGGGTCCGTCGACATCGCCTTCAACAACGCGGGCATCTCGCCGCCCGAGGACGACTCGATCCTGTCTACCGGCCTCGAGGCGTGGCGGCGGGTGCAGGAGGTCAACCTCACCTCGGTCTACCTGTGCTGCCGTGAGGCCATCCCTCACATGCAGCGGCAAGGCAGGGGGTCGATCATCAACACGGCGTCGTTCGTCGCCGTCCTGGGCTCGGCCACCTCGCAGATCTCCTACACCGCGTCCAAGGGCGGGGTGCTCGCGCTGTCACGCGAGCTCGGCGTGCAGTTCGCCCGTGAGGGGATCCGGGTCAACGCGCTGTGCCCGGGACCGGTTAACACGCCGCTGCTCACCGAGCTGTTCGCCGCCGACCCCGAGCGGGCCGCCCGGCGCCTCGTCCACGTGCCGATGGGCCGGTTCGCCGAGGCGTCGGAGATAGCGGCGGCGGTCGCGTTCCTCGCCAGCGACGACTCCTCGTTCATCACCGCGTCCACGTTCCTCGTCGACGGCGGCATCTCCGGCGCCTACGTCACCCCGCTGTAGCCCTGTCTTTCAGCCGACCTTCAGGGTCTGACCGCCGTCAACAGGCAAGGCCACGCCGGTGATGAAGCTGGCGTTGTCAGAAACCAGGAACACTGCGGCGCGTGCGATATCCCACGCGCTTCCCATCCGGCCGCCCAGCGGTATCTGTGCATCCCGGTTCGCTATTACTTCCTCGCGGCTGAGGCCATCGCGCCCGACCCGGGGCTCGATCGCCATCGGCGTGTTGA
>DATBBI010000208.1:0-12422 GCA_036271115.1 Trebonia sp. | reverse complement strand
GCAGGTCGCCGAGCAGGCGAAGATCGCCGTCGACATGGCGGACGCCGTGCTGTTCGTGGTGGACGCGCGGGTCGGCGCGACCGACGAGGACGAGGCGGTCGCGAACGTGCTCCGCCGGTCCGGCAAGCCGGTCGTGCTCGCCGCCAACAAGGTGGACGACGCGCGCAGCGAGGCCGACGCCACGTCGCTGTGGTCGCTCGGCCTCGGCGAGCCGGTCATGATCAGTGCCATGCACGGCCGTGGCGCCGGCGACCTGCTCGACCTGGTGCTCGACGCGCTGCCCGAGGCGCCGCCAGAAAGGGAGCAAGAGGGCGGCCCACGCCGCGTCGCCCTGATCGGCAAGCCGAACGTCGGCAAGTCCAGCCTGCTGAACAAGCTCGCCGGCGAGCAGCGCGCGGTGGTGGACCCGGTGGCGGGCACCACCCGTGACCCGGTGGACGAGCTTATCGAGCTCGGCGGCATCACCTGGCGGTTCGTGGACACCGCGGGCATCAGGCGGCGGTTCAGGGACAGCCAGGGCGCGGACTACTACGCGACGCTGCGCACCGCGGGCGCGCTGGACCGTGCCGAGGTCGCCGTCGTGCTCGTCGACGCCAGCGAGCCGCTGACCGAACAGGACCTGCGCATCATCACGATGGTGATCGAGGCGGGCCGGGCGCTGGTCATCGCCTTCAACAAGTGGGACCTGACCGACGAAGAGCGCAGGCACTACCTGGAGCGGGAGATCGAGCGCCAGCTCAACCAGGCGCGCTGGGCGGCCCGGGTCAACATCTCCGCCGCGACCGGACGGCACGTCGACCGGCTGGTGCCGGCCATCGAGGAGGCCCTCGCGAGCTGGGAGCAGCGGGTCTCCACCGGGCAGCTCAACCAGTTCCTGAACCAGGTCGTCGCCGCCACCCCGCCGCCGATGCGCGGCGGGCGCCAGCCGCGGATCCTGTTCGCCACCCAGGCGGGCACCAAGCCGCCGCACTTCGTGCTGTTCACCACCGGGTTCCTCGAGGAGACGTACCGCCGGTTCATCGAACGCCGGCTCAGGGAGGAATTCGGCTTCGAGGGCACCCCGATCAAGGTGACCATGCGGGTGCGCGAGAAGCGCGGCAAGGGCGCGGGCAGGTCAGCCAGGCCCGCCGCCAGGCGGGGATAGGCGGCCGAGAGCCGGCCGCGTACGTTCGGGATAATCCCTTTCATGCTCACCACGGAGAAGCTGCTTGAGCTGGACAGGCAGCGGGTCTGGCATCCGTACGCCCCGATGCCGGGGACGTATCCGCCGCTGGTCGTCGCCGAAGCCAGCGGCGTGCGGCTGCGGCTGGCTCCGAGGGGTGGCAGGGGGGTCGTCCCCCCTTGGCTAGACGGAGCCGGCGCTGAGCTCATCGACGGCATGTCGTCGTGGTGGGCGGCGCTGCACGGGTACGCGCACCCGGCGCTCGACGCCGCCGCCAAGGAGCAGCTGGGGCGGATGAGCCACGTGATGTTCGGCGGCCTGACGCACGAGCCGGCCGTGACCCTGGCCGACCGGCTGGCGGCGCTCGCCCCCGCCGGGCTCGAGCACGTGTTCCTGTGCGACTCGGGCTCGGTCAGCGTCGAGGTCGCGGTCAAGATGTGCCTGCAGTACTGGCGGTCGCGCGGGCTGCCGGGCAAGAACCGGCTGCTCACCTGGCGCGGCGGGTACCACGGCGACACGTTCATGGCGATGTCCGTATGCGACCCCGAGGGCGGCATGCACCGGATGTGGGACGGCGTGCTGCCCCGGCAGGTGTTCGCCGGGCTGCCGCCCGCCGGGTTCGCGGCCGGCGTGGACGAGGCGTACGCGGACGAGCTGCGCGAGCTGATCCGGCAGCACTCCGGCGAGCTGGCCGCGGTGATCGTGGAGCCGGTGGTGCAGGGCGCGGGCGGCATGCGCTTCCACGACCCCGGGTACCTGCGGGTGCTGCGCGAGGCCTGCGACGCGCACGGGGTGCTGCTTGTCTTCGACGAGATTGCCACCGGGTTCGGCAGGACGGGGGCGCTGTTCGCGGCGGGGCACGCCGGGGTATCGCCGGACGTGATGTGCGTGGGGAAGGCGCTGACCGGCGGATACCTGTCGCTGGCGGCGGCTCTCGCGAGCAGCGAGGTGGCGGCGGGCATCGCGGCGGGCGAACTGCCCGTGCTGGCGCACGGCCCGACGTTCATGGGCAACCCGCTGGCCTGCGCGGTGGCGAACGCCTCGCTCGACGTGCTGCTCGGCGACCAGGTGTCCGGCGACCGGGTGCCCGGCGGCCACGCGGCGACGGTGTCTTACCCGGACGGCTGGCGCGCCGCGGTCACGCGGATCGAGGCGGGGCTCCGCGACGGGCTGGCCCCCGCCGCGGGCCGGGCCGGCGTCGCCGACGTCCGGGTGCTCGGCGCGATCGGCGTGGTGCAGCTTGACCGCGAGGTCGACGTCGCGGCCGCCACGGCGGCGGCGGTGCGGGCCGGGGTCTGGCTGCGGCCGTTCCGCGACCTGGTGTACACGATGCCGCCCTACGTGACGGCCGACGAAGACGTGGCCGCGATCTGCGCGGGGGTGCTGGCCGCGGTCGGGGCCGCGGTCGGGGCCGCCGCATCCCAGTGAGCGGACCCGCAACATGCGATGGAACGGCTAACGGATTTACCTGTGTGCGGATTCAAGAACCCTTATGGTCGTTGGCAACCTTTGCGCAAGAGACGGCAGGAGGGGGTAAGCGTTCCTGATGCTGGGCGTAATGTCAGATGAAATCCCGGATGGGATTTCATCCGGCGCGGTTTCGCTGTATGGTTCTCGTTGTGAGGGCGTCCTTTTACGCCCTGGTTTGGCCTGCCGTTAATTAGGGATGCAGCGACATGAGGACTCTGTTCGCTCGCGGGAGGTGGACCTCCGATGGCTACCGGCCCGACCGTCAGAAGGCGGCGGCTCGGCACTGAGCTACGCAAGCTTCGAGACTCCGCGGGTTACAAGCTAGAGGAAGTCGCCGGGATCCTGGGCGTTGCCCCGTCTACCTTGTCCCGTATCGAGACCGGCAAGGCTCCGACCAAGTCGGCGTACCTGAGCCACCTGCTCGAGCTGTACCAGGTCACTGACCCCGATCAGCGCCAGATCCTCGTCGACATGGCGCGCGAGGGGCACCGCAAGGGCTGGTGGGCGGCGTACGACGACGTGCTGCCCAGCGGGCTCGGCGTCTACGTGGGCCTCGAGGCCGAGGCGTCGGGGCTGCGCAGCTACGAGATCGGCGTGGTGCACGGCCTCCTGCAGACCACGGACTACGCGCGGGCCGTCTTGCGGGCGAGCGCGCCGCGGCACACCGCGGACCAGATCGAGCGCCTGGTGGACCTGCGGATGGAACGGCAGCGGCGGCTCGACGACGATCCGCCGCTCGACTTGTGGGTGATCCATGACGAGGCGGTGATCCGGCGCACCGTGGGCGGCCCGACGGTGATGCGCCACCAGCTCGCGCACCTGCTGGTGGCGTCCGGACTGCCGGGGGTCACGCTCCAGGTCCTGCCCTTCGACAGTGGCGCGCACGCGGGCCACGACGGACCATTCTCGATCATCGAGTTTCACGACAGGTCCGACTCTGAAGTCGTCTACGTCGAATCGGCGGCCGGGCCCATTTACCTGGAGAAAGACAGGGATGTCCGGGCCAGCGCCGCGGTCTTTGACCGGCTCAGGGCGGCTGCCCTGCCGCCGGAGGCGTCCCTTGACGTCATCTCCAAGGCGGCACGAGAGCTTGCCTGAACCGCGAAGCAATCCCGCGAGGGCCCGTGCCGGCCGTCGGTCCGGCGCGGTTGAGGGATGGTGGACCTAACCACAGGAGGGAAGCGCATGGAAGGCGAGTGGAACGACCTGCACTGGTTCAAGAGCAGCGCCAGTGCCTCCGGGGCGTGCGTGGAAGTCGCGCACTTGCCCGGTGGCGACGTAGCGGTCCGCGACTCGAAGGACCGTGCCAAGGCGCCGCACGTCTACACCCGGCGTGAATGGGAGGCGTTCCTGACCGGTGCCAAGAACGGCGAGTTCGACCTGCCGGTCGCCTTAGCCGGCGGCGCCAGCCCGGGAAGCCTGAGCAGCCCGGGAGAGCGAAGACGACGGGTTCCCGCCCTCAGCGGGAGCCCGTCGCCTGGCGACGGCCGCGACGAACGCGGTCCAGTGCTCTCGCCCGAACAGCAGCGCGGGGCCCGCTGGGTGCCGCGAGTTCCTGACGGCCACCCGGCCGTCGCCGAGGCACGCCACTTCCACGCAGTTGCCCCCCGTGGGCCCGCTGCGGGTGCTCTTCACCCAGCGGGCGGCGGTCAGGCCGGTCGCGTCACTCATCGCGTCCCGCCTCCAGGTCCTTGATGATCTCGTCGAGGATCTCCGTGGTTCGCTGGGGATCGTAGGCCATGATGCTCAGCCGCTCCATGGCGAGCAGGTACCGCTCGACTTCGGTCGGCTTGTCGAGGTACAGAGCGCTGGCCAGGTTCTCGACGTACACCACGTCGGGGAGGTCGGGCTCGGCGAACCGC
This sequence comes from Trebonia sp., assembly GCA_036271115.1. Lineage (GTDB taxonomy): Bacteria > Actinomycetota > Actinomycetes > Streptosporangiales > Streptosporangiaceae > Trebonia. Next base: position 7,928 of record DATBBI010000208.1, on the reverse strand, counting down.
AGGATGCTGAACCCGGTCGGCGTGGCGTGGCCGCCCAGTCCGTAGGGCAGGACCTGCAGGGTCAGCGACGGCGTGCCGCTCTGGTCCCTGAGGTACAGCAGCTGGTCAAGGTGCACGCCGATCCCGGCGACGGGACGGCGCAGCGGCGCCTCGTCCACGATCATCCAGAGCCTGAGCTTGCCCTCGCGGTACCGGCGCTGCCGTTCCCTGCGCAGCAGCACGTGCCGTTCGGTCTGCTCGACGGGAAAGTCGCCGAGCGCGAGCACGGCGGTCGCGTACTCCTCGGTCTGCAGCAGGCCAGGGATGAAGTGCGGGTCGTAGCCGCGGATCGCCCGCGCCGCCTCTTCCATGCCCACGTAGGGCTGGAACCACTCGGGCAGGATGTCGTTGTACCGGTGCCACCAGGCCGGCCGGTTCGCCTGCTCGGCCAGGGTGAGCAGCTCTTCCCGCTCGGCGGGGGCGACGCCGTACAGGGTCAGCAGGTCGAGCACGTCGATCTCGCGGATGGCGTTCCGGCCCAGCTCAATGCGGCTGATCTTGGAGTCCGACGCGCGTATGGACGCGGCCGCCTGCCGCGCGGAGATTCCCCTGGCTTCCCTGATCCGGCGCAAGTGGCTGCCGAGCAGGATGCGCAAGACGGTAGGCCCGTCAGAAGAGTCAGGCACGCTAGCCGACCTCCCCATTTCCGTCGCCATGCGCTGCGGCTAAAGACGCATGGAATTATGCATTCCCCTCGCGGAGGGCACATGCATACGCACGATGATATCCCAGAAGCCTAATCAGCGTAGGTTCTCAGATAGTGAGATGATCCGCTGGCCGCCCCGCGGCGCGGTCCGGCGCCGGCCGGCACCCGTCGCGCCGGCCGGTCCGGGTTCACGGCCGGCCCGGATGTTAACTGCCGTCCGCCCAAGCAACACGTTTGTGCATGCACAACGCCCGGCTGTGTATGGACAGACGGACAGCCGCAGCCTGCGGACAGCGGATGCCGCCCGCCGCCGGGTGGCCGGGTATTCGCCGGCCCCGGCGAAATATACAATCGTAAATTGCTGAATTAACGCGCCCGCAACGACGCCGCCGCCCGGGGGCCATTGCGTCACTTATTCCGGCGTGCGGCCTATTCGCCGGCCCTTTTGTCAACAGTTCTGTCAACAGCGGGCCGCCGTCCGTGCGGTCTGGCGCGCGTCCGTATGATGCCTGCCATGCGCTATCGAACCCTCGGTGACTCAGGGCTGCTCGTGTCGGTGGTCGGCCTCGGCTGCAACAACTTCGGCGGCCGCATCGACCTGCAGCGGACGCGCGCGGTGGTCGACGCGGCCATCGACGCCGGCATCACGCTCTTCGACACCGCCGAAATGTACGGCAAGGACGGCGGTTCTGAGCTCGCCCTCGGCGAGGTGCTCGCGGGTCGCAGGGACAAGGTCGTGCTCGCGACGAAGTTCGGCCACCAGAAGGTGGACATGGGCTACGGCCCCGCCGCGGGCGCCAAGGGCGGCCGCGGCTACATCAGGCTCGCGGTGGAGAAGTCGCTGCGCCGGCTGCGCACCGACTACATCGACCTGTACCAGCTGCACACCCCGGACCCGCTGACCCCGATCGAGGAGACCATCGCCGCGCTCGACGAGCTGGTAGCCGAGGGCAAGGTCAGGTACATCGGCCACTCGAACCTGTCCGGCTGGCAGCTGGCGGACGCCGCGCACAAGAGCGCCGCCCGCACCCCGTTCATCTCGGCGCAGAACCAGTGGTCGCTGGTCGACCGCGGCGCGGAGGCCGAGGTGGTGCCCGCCGCCGTCCACTTCGGGCTCGGCGTGCTGCCCTACTTCCCGCTGGCCAACGGGATGCTCACCGGGAAGGTGCGGCGCGGCAGTGAACTGCCCGCGGGCAGCAGGATCGCGACGCGGTCGCACCTGGTCACCGACGAGAAGCTGGAGACGGTGGAGGCGCTCATCGAGTGGGGCGCCGAACGCGGCGTTTCCATCCTCGAGATCGCCATCGGCGGCCTCGCGGCGCTGCCCGGCTGCGCCTCGGTGATCGCCGGCGCGACGTCAGCGGAACAGGTCATCGCCAACGCCGCCGCCGGCGAATGGGAGCCGACCAGGGAAGAGCTCGCCGAGCTGGACAAGATCTCGCCGCCACCCGCCAGGGATGTCTAGCTGGCTGCCTTCGCCGTCTGGTACAGGGCCGCCACCGTCACGCCGAACGCCACGGAGTACGACACCTGCGGCAGGTCACCGCCCTGCTCGTAGCCGCCGATCACGCCGATGACGGTGCCCTGGCCCGAGGACGCCGACACGTTGGCGAGGAACGGCCCGCCGCTCGTGCCGTCGGTGTACCCGCCGCAGTCGAACTCGAGCTGCGTCGGGCTGAAGAGCTTCGTCCAGTTCACGCACGAGACCGGCTGGGCCGCGGTGTCCGGGTAGCCGATCACCTGCACTAGCCCCCCGGCGGCGGTGTCGGTGGCGACGTGCTCGGCGCCGGTCACGGCCTCGACCGGCGCGCCGCCCGGCGCGCCGGACAGCTGCAGGAAGGCGACGTCGTCGTCGGGGTCCTGGGCAGACTGCCAGGCCGAGTCGGTGTACACCCGGGTGACCTGCCAGACCCCGTACGGTTCCGTGCCGTTGGCGTAGCCGGGCACGAACGCGATCTGGCCGGACGTGCCGGTCACGCAGTGCGCGGCCGTGATGGCCAGGTCACCGTGCGGGCTGTCCACGACGCTCGCCGTGCAGAAGTGCGAGCTGAGCCTTCCCGAGCTCTCCCCGAACAGCGCGCCGACGGTCGCCACCCCGTCGAAGGACTGCCCGTTGCCGGACACCCGGGCGGCCCCGATGCCGCCAGCGCCCAGCCGGGCCGGCTGGGTGTCCCCAGCGGCCCCGCTGCGCGCGGGCGCCAGCGACAGGGTCACGAACACGGCAACGGCAGCCAGGATGGAGATGAGGCGACCATGTGTCCGCCCGCGAGCCGCGAGGCGCGCAGCCAGCCTCATCCACTAACCTCCAGCGCCGGATATATGCTGATTTGTCCGCCAGGAGGGAAAAATCAGCTACTACCCACATCGCGCATCGTTCGTTGCCGTCCCGATGCCCAATTGTGATCTATCGACTGCCCACACACTAGAGGTTCATCCTTGGAACTTCCTTAGAATTCCCTGGTTCTCCCTAAACTTTGCGACGTGACGGCACACCGCGGGGCGCATCGCGAGCTCGACAGGCGCATCATCGCGCTTGGCCTCCCCGCGCTCGGCGCGATCGCGGCCGAGCCGCTGTACACGCTGGTGGACACCGCGATCGTCGGCCATCTGGGCCGCCAGCAGCTCGACGCGCTGGCGATCGCGGTCGGCGTGCTGTCGATCGTCTCCTGGCTGACCATCTTCCTGGCCACCGCGACGACGTCCGCGGTGGCGCGGCTGGTCGCGGCGCGCGACGGTGAGGCCGCAAGGGCCGCGTCCCGCGCGGTCGGGGCGGCGTACCTGCTCGCGGTGGCGCTCGGTGTGCTCACGGCGGTGATCCTGCTGGTCGCCGCGCCATGGGTCGCGCAGGTGCTCGGCGCCCGCGGTGACGTCCTGACCGGCGCCGTCGGCTACCTGCGGGCCGCCTCGGCGGGGCTGCCGTTCCTCTACGTGTCGTACGCGGGCAACGGCCACCTGATCGGCCTCGCCAACACCACGACGCCGCTGCGGATCGCGGTCGCGGCCAACGTCGCGAACGCCGGGCTGGAGGCCGCCCTGGTGTTCGGCGCGCACGCCGGGCTGCTCGGGTCCGCGTGGGGCACGGTCATCGCGCAGGCAGGAGCGGCGGTCTGGTACGCGGCCGAGTCCTGGCGGCAGCCGCAGGCGCCGCCCCGCCGGCCGCGGCGCGCGGAGATCCGCTCTCTGCTGCGCGACGGGCACCAGCTCTCGGTGCGCACGATCGCGCTGGGCGTGGTGCCGCTGGCGGCGGTCGCGGTCGTGGCCAGGCTCGGCCCGACGCAGCTCGCCGGCCAGCAGATCGCCAACCGCATCTGGTACATGCTCTCGCTGTCGCTCGACGCGTTCGCCGTGCCCGCCCAGGTGTTCGTCAGCGCGGCCCTCGGCGCGGGTGACCCGGACACCGCCAGGCTGACCGGCCGCCGCACGCTGCGGCTCGGGCTGGCGGCCGGCGTCGCGCTCGGCGTGGTCACCGCGGCGCTGGCGCCGGTCGCCCCCGCCCTGTTCACCGCCGACCCCGCGGTGCGGCACGCGGCCATGATCGGGCTGCTGTGCGCGGCGCTGACCCAGCCGCTCGCCGCGCTCGCGTTCGTCCTCGACGGGCTCATCCTCGGCATCGCCGACTACGCCGCGATGCGCCGCGCGATGCTGCTCGCGATCCTCGCGTTCGCCCCGGTCGCGGCCCTGACGCTGCGTTTCCCCTGGCTGGGCCTGCCCGGCATCTGGGCGGCGCTCGGCCTGTGGCTGGCCGCCCGCTCGGCGCTTCTCGGGTACCGCTGGCGCGAAGCAACGCGCTCGTTCGGAATGAAAGATCCTTATCCCGAACGGGCCCGTGATTCCTCCGCCACCTAGGCTGGTCCTCATGAGGGCCGCTGTGTACCGGGGCACGGGCGCCGCGCGCGACGTGCTGCGGGTCGAGGAAGTCGCCAGGCCGGAGCCCGGGCCTGGCGAGGTGCTCGTCCGGGTGCACGCCTCCGGCGTGAACCCGACCGACGTCAAGTCGCGGTCCGGGGCGACCGCGCGGCCGGTCGACGAGTTCCAGATCCCGCACCACGACGGCGCCGGGGTGATCGAAGACGTCGGCCCTGGCGTCGACCCGGCCAGGACCGGTGAGCGGGTGTGGATGTGGCTCGCGGCGTTCGGGCGGCGCTGGGGCACAGCCGCGGAATGGACCGTGGTCCCCGCCCGGCAGGCCGTCCCGCTGCCCGACGGCGTGAGTTTCGAGCTGGGCGCGTCGCTCGGCGTCCCCGCGGTGACCGCGGATCGCTGCCTGTTCGCCGACGGCCCGCTGTCAGGGAAGGCCGTGCTGGTCGCGGGCGGGGCCGGCGCCGTCGGGCACTTCGCGATCGAGCTCGCCAGGCACGCGGGCGGCCGCGTCGTGACCACGGTCAGCGGTCCGGAGAAGGCGGAGCTCGCCGCCAAGGCCGGGGCCGACCTGGTGGTGAACTACCGGGACGCGGACGCGGCGGATCAGCTGACGGCGTTCGCGCCCGTGATGGACCGGATCGTCGAGGTGGCGCTCGGCGCGAACCTGGCGCTCGACCTGGCGGTGTCCGGGCCGCCGACGGTCGTGGTCAGCTACGCCGCGGACGGTCCCGACCCGGTGCTGCCGGTGCGGGCCTGCATGACCGCCAACGTGACGCTGCGGTTCGTGCTGCTGTACGGGATGACCGCCGGCGCGCTGGACGCGGCTGTCGCCGGCGTCTCCGGCGCGCTGGCCGCGGGCGCGCTGACCGAGCTGCCGGTCCGCCGGTTCCCGCTCAGCGAGATCGCGGCCGCGCACGAGGCCGTCGAGCGCGGCGTCACCGGCAAGGTGCTGGTGATCCCGTAGCCGCCGCGCTAGCCGAAAAACCGTTTGCCGAACCGCTCTTTCCTGCCGCTGCCGCCGCACTTGCGGCAGCGTCGGCTCGCATACGTGTACACGCTGCCGGAGTGCCTGCCGGTCCCCTTGCACAGCCCGCATCTGGTCAACGGGTGAACTCGCAGCGAGATGAAATACCCCACTACTGCGATGATGATGATGAGAATGACAATGCCCAAGGTCAGAACACCCCGTCGATGCGCGGCAGATGCAGTTCCCTGAAACCGCGCACTGAGCGGCGCGCAGCTCCCCGTGTGCCCAGGGTCTTGTCAGGTCGCGCAGGCCCGCCGCCGTGAGAGCGCCCCGGGTAAATGTGCCGACGACGTCCCGCTGCCATCGGTGTATATGCCATGAGAATAGATGAAGTTCAATGTTCGGGTGAGTGATTTATCCCAACTGGGATTCCTTAGGCAGGGACAATGAAATCACCGGTATCGCCAGGTAGTTCTGGTCAAATTCCGTCACAGAGGCCGGCCTTTGCACCCTCGCGGCCCGCTGGTACGTGGCCACGCTGCCGGCTAGCCCGGCCAGGTCCGGGCACTGGCGGGGCGCCGGCCGCGAGGCAAATTCTTAAGATCTCCTTAATTCGCCAGGTCCGAAAACTCTGATCCCTGCAATTTCCTTCAGTTCAGTCGGGTCTTTACCGGGAATACCCGCGTGCCCGGTAACAGGCCGCGGGGACAGGGGAGCCGCCCATGTCGAAATCCGGACTCTTGTCGCCAGTTAACCCGAACCCCGCGATCGCGGCGGCCACCGGGTATGGCAGGTGCCGCGGGTACACGAGCAGTGCCCTGGCCAGGTCCCTGATCCGGGGCCGCAGCGGCGTCAGCGCCGCCGCGGCGTGCCGCCAGGCGGCCGCCTCGTCGGCGCCGAACCGCGCGCCGAGGCCCGCACGGAACCGCCGCGCGTCCCCTCCGTCACCGCGCCAGGACGCCAGCCACGCGCGCACCTCGGCGTCGGTCTCCGGCAGCGTCCAGTCCCGCAGCCGTTCGGCGACCTGGCCGGCGGCGTCGATGACGAAGCCGAGCTCACCGCCGCCGCGGATCGCGTGCACCCGGCCCGCGCTTGCGGTGCCGGCCCGGATGCTCGCCGAGCTGAACCGCGCGCCCAGCTCCAGCGCGGCGACCGCGTGCCCCGCCTCGTGCCACGCGATGCGCACGGCCGCCGCCCTCGCGGGCGCGTAGCTGGCCGCGAATCCGCCGTCGTACCGCTGCCTGATCCAGGCCTCGTGCACGACCGATTCGTCGTCGTACCTGACAAGCCGGGCCAGCTCAGCCTCGATCACGGCGAGCGTGCGCTGCTGGGCCGGGGTTACGGTCGTCACAGCCCGACGATACGCCGCGGGTATTCGGGTACGTTTAGATGTTCGTGACCCAGTTGCGGCCGACGGCGCCAGTCAAAGCCGGGGGAACGCGCACGCTGGAGCGGGCGCTGCTCGTGATCGGCGTCGCCGCGCTCGGGTTCAACCTGCGCGGCGCGATCACCAGCCTGCCGCCGGTGTTCCCCGAGCTCCAGGACGGGCTGGGACTGTCCACGGCGACGATCTCGGTGCTCGCGGCGACCCCGGTCATCTGCTTCGCCGTCTTCTCCGCCTTCGCCGCGTGGCTGAGCAGGCGGCTGGGCGAGGAACGCGTGCTGCTGGCCGCCATCGCGGCGCTGACGGCCGGCCTGCTGCTGCGCGGCGCCGCGCCAGGCGCGCTGCTGTTCCCGGGGACCGTGCTCGCGGCCGCCGCGATCGCCATCATGAACGTGCTGCTCTCCAGCCTGATCAAACGGCGGTGGCCGGAACGCGCCGGCTTCCTGATCGGGCTCTACATCACCGCGCTGTCGGTCGGCGCGATCATCGGGTCGGTCGTCGCCGTGCCGCTCTGGAACGGCACCGGCGGCTCGGTGGGGCTGACGCTCGGCTGGCTGGCCGCCCCCGCGGCGCTCGGGGTCCTGCTGTGGCTGCCGCAGGCGGGGCACGTCACCAGGCCCGGGTCCGCGGCCGGGGCGCCGCCCGCCGGCCCGGCTATCCCTGACGACATCGCTGCCATCCCTGGCGACATCCCCGTTCTCTTTGACGACACCCTCGCGCTCCCTGGCGACGTCCCTGCCCCGTCAGATGCCCGCGCGGCCCGGGATGGCCCCGGCGCCCGCGCCGCCCCTGGCGCCGCCTCGCCTATCGGCGACCGGGCGGCCGCCGATGCCGGGCCGGCCGCGCGCCCCGCGCCGGCGGGCGCCCGGCACCGTGTCGCGGTGCACCGGTACCCGCTCGCCTGGCACGTGACGCTGTTCATGGGGCTGCAGAGCCTGCTGTACTACGCGGCGCTGTCCTGGCTGCCGACGATCCTGCGCGACCGGGGCGCGAGCGCGGACACCGCGGGGAACCTGCTGGCGCTCATGGGC
>DATBBI010000207.1:0-2910 GCA_036271115.1 Trebonia sp. | reverse complement strand
CGCCGGTGAGCGTGACGGTCACCCGCCCCGCGCCGTCAGTCGTCATATCGCTCATCGGTTCGGTCCTCCTCCGCCTGGCTGGATCGCTGTCTATCTCCGCATACCGTAGTGGGCGCACGTACGAGAGCTGGAGGACGACGCGAATGCTCCCGGTTTCCTTGATCTTCACCAGCGGCGCTGCCAGTGGCGTGAATTGCTACGCGGCGGTGCTCGTACTCGGCTTGATGGGCCGGTTCGGGCACATCGCCGCGATACCGTCGGTGCTGGAGCGCCCGTCGGTTCTCGCGGCCGCGGCTGTGCTGTTCGCCGGCCAGTTCGTCGTGGGCAAGATTCCGATGCTGGACTCGGTGTGGGATGTCGTCCACACGGCCCTGCGGCCGGTTGTCGGTGGCGCGGTTGGCGTCATCGTGGCTCAGCATGCGCAGGCCAGCTCGGGTGCGGTCATCGCGGCGGCCGCGCTCGGTGGCGGGACGGCGCTCGCCGCGCATGTGGTGAAGAGCGGCGTGCGCGTCGGCGTGAACACGAGCCCCGAACCGTTCAGCAACATCGTCGCCAGCCTGCTCGAGGACGCGGGCGTGGTGGCTCTCGTGTCGTTCGCCGTGTTCCACCCGGTCCCGGCGGCGATAATCGCGGTCGTGGCGCTCGCTGTCGGCATCGCGGTGTTCGCGCTGCTGGCATCGCGGATACGCCGGGCCTGGCGCCGCCGGCGCGAAGCTCGCCTCCAGCGGTCGCTCGCTCCGGCGCGCGCGTTACGGTGGTGATCAAGTCCACCTCCTCCGAAGGGAACTCGTCGTGCGCACAATCCAGCTGGTCCAGGTCGTGAAGCGGTGACCGAGCCAGCTCCCATGTCCCGGATTCCCTCTGTGCGGCGCGATGAGCTGGGACCCGAGGGCCAGCGGCTGTGGGACGGCATCGTCGATGGCCGGGGCGACGTGGTCCTGACCGCCGACGGCACCCTGGCCGGCCCGTTCAACGCGTTCGTCACGGCGCCTGACGCCGGGCGGCGGCTGTCCGCGCTCGGCGCGACGCTGCGGTTCGGCACGTCGATCGAGCGGCGGCTGTCCGAGATCGCCATCATCACGGTCGGCGCGCGGTGGCAGGCGGAGTTCGAGTGGTGGGCGCACGCGCCGATGGCGCGCGAGCACGGCGTCGCCGGCGCGGTGGTGGACGCGATCGGGCGCGGCGAGGAGCCGCCGTTCGAAGCCGACGACGAACGGGTCGTCTACGCGGTGGCCCGCCAGCTCAGTGACGCCGGACGCCTGGACCAGGGAACGTACGATGCGGCGCACCGCATTCTCGGCGACGCCGGGATGGTGGAGCTTGTGGCGCTGTGCGGGTACTACACGCTCGTTTCGTTCCTGCTGAACGCGTTCACCGTGCCGCTGCCGCCCAACGCGCAGCTCATGTGGACCGAATCCTGACCGTGGCCAACTTCTCATCACTTTCGGTCTTTGAATTCAGGATAAAACGGACAACAAGCGACGGAAACTGATGCGAAGTCGCAGCGTCTAATGGCGCGGCAAGCAACTTCCCATCGGTTACGTGGGGATAAATCGGGCAAATCGGGCGCAGAAGTGGTCATAACTGATGGGAAGTTGTCGGCCGTCCGTCCCAGTCGCGTCGCTGATAACAGCAAGAAACGAGCCTTCGCGCAGCAGGGTGGCGGGAGCGGGGGAGAGCGTCATCGCTGGCCTTTCCGGTGCGTCTGGTCGAGGAAGGCGGAGAAGTGCGACCGCGCGACGTCCGACGCGAACAGCCGCGCGGACAGCTGTCCCATCGCGGCCCCCTCCTCGTCGATGGCGCGCAGCCGGTCGCCGGTGGTGAGCGGCTTGGTCTCGCGCAGGCCCTGGGGATCGGCGCGGCGCAGGCCGTCGAGCACGTCAGAGGCGAGGGCATCCACGTCGCCGGTGGCCGCGGTGACGAGCCCGATCTGCGCGGCCACCGCAGCGCCGAACGTCTCGCCGGTGAGGAAGTACCGCCCGGCGGCCCGGGCGGTGAGCAGCGGGCGCAGCGGCAGGCTGATCACGGCGGGGGCCAGGCCGAGCCGCACTTCGGTGAAGGCGAACGTCGAGCGGTCCGAGGCGAGCACGACATCGCACGCACCGAGCACGCCGAGGCCGCCCGCCCGGGCAGCGCCGTCCACCCGGGCGACGACCGGGACCGGCAGGGTGAGCAGCTGCCGGAACAGGGCCAGCATGGCCCGCGTCCCTTCCGCGGGATCACCGTCGCGCATCTCGTCGAGCGCGGCGCCGCTGCAGAACGTGGTCCCCGTGTGCGTGAGCAGCACGGCGTGCGCGCTGCCGTCGGTGCCGGCCGCCGCCGCGGCGGCGAGTGCGTCCCGCAGCTGCGCGACGAGCTGGCGCGACAGCGCGTTCCTGTTGGCGGGCGAGTCGAGCGTGATGGTCACGATGCGGTCGCCGGACACGCTGTGCACGATCCCGGGCATATGCCTCCCTGCCTCAGTATGACTTCGGGAGGCCGAGCGAGTGCTGGGCGACGAAGTTCAGGATCATCTCCCGGCTGACGGGTGCGACCCGGGCGATGCGCGCCGCGCCGAGAAGCATCGCGAGGCCGTAGTCGGCCGCGAGCCCGTTGCCGCCGTGGCACTGGATGGCCTGGTCCAGGGCGCGGATGCTGGCCTCCGCGGCCGCGTACTTGGCCATGTTGGCGGCCTCGCCGGCCGCCTTGTCGTCGCCTTCGTCGTACAAGGTGGCTGCCTTGGCGAGCATGAGACGGCTGAGCTCAACCTCGATGTGGCACTGCGCGAGGGGGTGGGCCAGGCCCTGGTGGGCGCCGATGGGGACGCCCCAGACGTTGCGTTCCTGAAGGTAGCGCCGCGCCTTGTTGATCGCGAAGCGGCCGGTGCCCGCGGCGGTGGCGGCGCCCATGATGCGCTCAGGGTTGAGGCCG
>DATBBI010000206.1:0-2704 GCA_036271115.1 Trebonia sp. | reverse complement strand
GGCCGGGACTGGATGGTGGTCAGGTTGACGCCGCGCACCGCGAACTCGGTAAGGATCTCCATCAGCGCGCCCGGATGGTCCTCGATGAGGAACGCCGCCAGCGACGTCCGGTCCGAGCCGGTCGGCGCGGGCAGTTCCCCGGGCGGCGCGACCACCAGGAACCTGGTCACCGCGTTGGACCGGTCGTGCACGGCCGGGACGAGCGGGGCAAGGCCGTACCGGGCCGCCGCGAACTCGCCGGCCAGCGCCGCGTCCAGCTCGCCTTCCGCTGCCCGGCGGGCCGCCTCGGCGTTCGACGCGAGCGGCACCCACTCCCGGCCCGGCAGGTTGGTCTCGAGCCAGCGCCGGCACTGCGCCTCCGACTGCGGATGCCCGCCCACGGTCTTCACGTCGTCGAGGGCGGTGCCCGGCCTGGCGAGCAGCGCGAACTCGATCGGCAGCGTGGTCTCGGCGCGGATCAGCAGGTCACCGGCGCCGGTCAGGTCGTCGACGGTGGCGGTGACGATGCCCTCGACGGAGCTCTCGACCGGCACCACACCCCGCTCGGCCTCCCCCGACCTGACGGCCGCCAGGGTCGCGCCGACCGACGGATACGGCACCGGCTCCACCTCGTCGGGACGTGACGAGCCGGCCAGGCTCGCCACGGCCGCCTCGGTAAACGTTCCTGCTGGGCCGAGATAGGCGTAGCGCATAGCCCAATCATGCCGTAGCCACGATCGTGGAAAGGCCCGCCGCCACCTGGATCAGCTCATTGCACTCGCGCACGACGCGGCAGGCCCGCCGGTGCGCGGCCACGCCGACCGAAATGCCGATCACCCCGGCATGCGAGCAGTACGAGCAGCGTCGCCAGCACCGCCGGGGTTATCGCCGAACGCAGCACCGGCTCCATCCAGCGCAGGCCTACGGGGATCGTGATACCCGTGGCCCTGGCCGGCAAGTACCCGAAGGCGAGCACCGTCGTTCGCGCGAGCAGCAGCCAGTCGAACCCGGAGGCGGGCAGCAGCGCGAGCAGCGCCCATGCCAGCGCGTCGTACCACGGCAGCACGTACGGCCACGCCGCCAGCCAGGCCACCACGAACAGGAACGCCCACCCGATGGCCCACCGGGCGCTTTGTCCCTGATCCGCGCTGTCATAGCGACGGAAATCAGGGACAAAGCGCAGCACAAGCAAGACGGCGAGCGCCACGGCGCACCAGCGAACCACGTCGTTGGCGACGGGTTCGGCGACGAAGTAACTCAGCACCGCGCGGACCACCCGCCACGGCGATCCCACCGACACCAGGGCGCTCGCCCGGGTTGTCTGCCCGATCCCCGCGGAGCCCATCACTAGCAGGTCCGTGACCGCCACGACGCCGAACCCCGCCGCGAAGCAGGCCGCCGCCAGGCGCTTCCTGGCGACGACCAGGGCGATGGCCAGGCCAATGGCCATCAGCGCAGCCGTGGGTTTCACCGCGAACCCCAGGCCGAGCAGCGTGCCGGCGGCCGCGCCGCGCAGGGCCCCGGGGGGAACCACGGGCCCGTTCCGGATAACGGGGAAGAGCACCGCGAGACCGCCGATGCTGAACGCGACGGCCAGCCCGTCGACATGGCTGCCCGCCAGCAGTACCTGCAGCAGCAGCGGATTGCAGGTCCACAGCAGCGCCGCCCGCAGCCTGGCGCCCCGGGCGGCCCGGGCGTCCGGGCCGCGCGCGAGCCGGTAGAGCAGGATCCCGGTCACGATGAACGCGGCGGCGCTCACCAGGTCCAGCGCGAACACCGTCAGCCGTGCGGAGAGCCCGCCGGCCAGCGCCGCGGCGCCGAACACGCCGGTCGCGAGCGCCCCGTACACCGACGGCGTGCCCGCCCAGTCCTGCACCGCGCGCGCGACCGGATCGCCGGGCAGCGCCCGCGGCGCGACCAGGTAGGGGTTGTGCCCTGTCACCAGTTCGTGGCCGTAGGCGGCGTAGGAGAGAAAATCCGATGTCCCGAACGGCCTCGTGGTTCCCACCGCTATCGCCGCTATCACCCCGGCGAGCAGCACCGACCGCGGGCTGACCGTCCAGCCCGATCGCATCGCGCGCAGCGTGAGCAGCAGGCCGAGGGCGCCGGCGGCCAGGCTCGCGGCGGCGAGTCCGACCGCGAGGTACGGGCTGAGGCGCAGCTCAAGGCCCCAGGGCAGCCAGCCGGGGGCGCCCGGCAGCGGCGGCGTCATCAGCGAGGTCCCTGCGGCGCCGACCGCGACCGTGCCCGCGATGCTGACCGCGATGGCCGCGAGGCCGGCGCGACCCACGCGGGCGACGCGGCCGGGCGTGCTCACCGGCGGGTAGCGAGCGCCCAGGCCACGTCGGCGAACTGGCGGGCGCGGTGCAGCTGCGCCCGCAGGTCGGTACCGGTCGCCCGGTGCGCGAGGTCCACCTCGACCTCGGTGACCCGCAGCCCCTTGCGCTTCAGGTCGATCGTCATCGCGGTCTCGACGCCGAAGCCGTGGGCCAGCGGCCGCGCGGCGTCGAAGGCCGCCCGGGTCAGGCAGCGCTGGCCGTTCAGCGGCTGGGCGGGTGTCCAGCCGGTCGCACGGCGGATGCCCGCCGCGGACAGGCCGACGACAAAACCATGGCCGCCCTGCTTGACCCGGTTGGCGAACACCGCAATAGCCAGATCCGCTTCGCCGGCGGCGACCGGTGTGATCAGCGGGCCCGCCGCGGCGGCCGTCGCGCCGAGATCGGCA
>DATBBI010000205.1:0-9590 GCA_036271115.1 Trebonia sp. | reverse complement strand
GGCGGCGGGTGAGCGTGGACGCGCTGCTGCCGTGGGTGAGCTCGGTGGCGCTGATCGTGGTGCCCGCCGCGACGGCCGAGTTCGACTACCGCTACGTGACGACGGCGGTTCCGTTCGCCTGCCTCGCCCTCGCGATCGCGTTCGGCAGGCGGCCGGCCCCTGCTCCGGTCGCCGCGCCGGACGCGGGAGGCGCCGCCGAAGCCGCCCAGCCGGCTGAGGGGGCTCAGTCCGCTCAGTCCGCTGAGGCCTCAGGGGCCGCGCCGGTCGACGGCACGAGCGTCCCGTCTGGCGGCGCGACGAGCCTCCCGCGCCGCATCCCTGGCGGCGGCTCTGGCAACGGCGCGGTCCAGTCCGGCCACGACGAGCGTGATTTCGCCCCGGACGCCCCCTGACGCCCCCGCTGGGTGGACCGGGTTAGCCGGGTCCGCCCACTCGGCGAGCTCGGCCAGCGTGCCGCGCCTGATCTCCTCGTGCACCTTGGTCAGCTCCCGGCAGACGACCGCGGCGCGGTCGTCGCCGTGTGACAGCCGCAGTTCCTGCAGGGTGGCGGCGAGCCGCCGCGGCGACTCGAAGAACACCTGCGTGCGAGTGTCCGCTGCCAGCTCGGCAAACCGTCGCTCCCGCTCGCCAGGCTTGCGCGGCGGGAAGCCCTCGAAGGAGAACCTGTCGGTGGGCAGCCCGGAGACGGCGAGCGCGGTGACCACCGCGGACGGCCCTGGGACGGCGGTCACCCGGATCCCGGCCGCCGCCGCGGCGGCCACCAGCCGGTAGCCAGGATCGCTGATGGCGGGCATCCCGGCGTCGGTGACCAGGAGCACGTTCCGGCCCGCGCGCAGCTCGCCGACCAGCTCCGCGGCGCGGCGCGCCTCGACCTCGTCGTAGTACGACACCAGCCGCGCGGTCAGCCGCACGTCCAGCGCTGTCGCGAGCCGGCGCACCCGGCGGGTATCCTCGGCGGCGATCACGTCGGCGCTCGCCAGCTCGGCGGCCAGCCGGGCCGGGGCGTCGTCCGGACGACCGATAGGCACCCCGGCGAGCGTCAGGATTCCGGCGCCCGGCGGCGGACTACTGTCTACCTGTTCGTGATCAGGTCCGACGGCTCTTCTACTCCCCACCCAGCTTCCCTCCACATAACATGGCGTTCGATGACCGCTACGCAGGCCGGCCAGCCGGCCATGGATCCTGAAGACGGCGGCCAGGGCCACGCTGGCACCGACCAGATCGCCTTCGGCCGCGATGCCGCTGGCGCCCGCCCAGCTCGCGACGCTCGCGGTGACGCGCACACCGCCGAGCGGATAGCCGCGCTGCGCGCCAGGCTGATGACCCCCATGCCGGACGACCGGCTGTGGGGCTGGCTCGGCCCGCTGCTCGTCACGGCGTTCGCCGCCTTCACCCGGTTCTACAGGCTATCCATTCCGCACGCGGTGGTCTTCGACGAGACCTACTACGCCAAGGATGCCTGGTCCATCCTGCAGCACGGGGTCGAGTGGCAGTACGTGAAGAACGCCAACGACCTGATCCTGGCGGGAAACACCGGCCACCTTTACCTGGCCTGCTCCGGGACCAGCTGCGGCGAGTACGTGGTCCAGCCGCCAGTCGGCAAGCTGCTGATCGCGGTCGGCGAGTGGATCTACGGGCTGACCCCGCTCGGCTGGCGGGTGGCGCCCGCGCTGTTCGGCACGCTGGCGGTGCTTGTCATGTGCCGCGTCGCGCGGCGGCTCACCAGGTCGACGCTGCTCGGCTGCGTGGCAGGACTGCTGCTGTCGCTTGACGGCCTCGAGTTCGTGCTGAGCAGGACCGGCATCCTGGACATCTTCCTGATGTTCTTCGTGCTCGCCGCGTTCGGCGCGATGCTTGTCGACAGGGACGTGTCGCGCGCCCGGCTGGCGTCGGCCATGGTGCTGAAACCCGCCGACGAGGCGGGCCCGCAGCTCGGCATCAGGAAGTGGCGGATAGCGGCCGGCGTGCTCATCGGGCTGGCCTGCGCGAGCA
This sequence comes from Trebonia sp., assembly GCA_036271115.1. Lineage (GTDB taxonomy): Bacteria > Actinomycetota > Actinomycetes > Streptosporangiales > Streptosporangiaceae > Trebonia. The sequence goes on along the minus strand of DATBBI010000205.1, from coordinate 7,598 downwards.
AGCAGGACGCGATCTGGTACCTGCTCGCGTTCATCGGGCTGGCAATCGCCTGGGACATCGGGGCACGGAAGGCCGCCGGACTGCGGCAGTACGCGAGCGGCGCGCTGGTCAGGGACGGCAAGTGGCTGCCGCTCACGCTCATGGTGATCCCGCTGGTCACCTACATCGCGACCTGGACTGGCTGGATGGTCACCAGCACCGGGTACGACCGGAATTACGCGCAGCAGCACGGCATCACGACGCCCATCATCTCCCAGCTGTACTCGCTCTACGAGTACCACAAGGAGATCTACCAGTTCATGAGCCACCTGAGCCTGCACCACCCGTACCAGTCCCAGCCGTGGGACTGGTTCGTGGTCAGTCGGCCGGTGGCGTTCTACTACCAGTGCTTCACCAGCGTGGCGGGAACCAAGACGTGCCCGAGCGGGTACACCGGCCAGGAGTGGTCGTCGGAGGTGCTCGCGATCGGCAACCCGGCCATCTGGTGGGTGGGCACCGTGGCGATCCTGTTCTGCCTCGGCTGGTGGTTCACCCGCAGGGACTGGCGGGCCGGGGTCGCGGTGCTCTGCGTCGCCGCCGGCTGGGTGACCTGGCTGCCGTTCCCCTCGCGCACCAAGTTCTATTACTACGCGCTCGAGTTCGAGCCGTTCATGATCTTGTGCATCGTGCTGTGCCTGGGCCTGATCATCGGCCCGGTGGCGGCAAGCCTGCGACGCCGCGCGATCGGCTCAGCACTCTCTGGCACCTACGTCCTTGCCGTCCTAGTGCTGTTCTGGTACTTTTATCCGATACTATCGGCGAAGATCATTCCGTATTCCTCGTGGCTGTCGCACATGTGGTATACCGGCTGGATTTAGCCCGCCGCATCCGCCGCAACGGGGCGACCGGTCCAGAGCATTCACACAGCGGGTCTTAACCTGGCTCTTAGCGTCGCGACATATCTTAAAGTGATTTAGGTCACAGAGCGATCCATCCGAGCGGTCCCGAACGTCTATATGGGTAGGGATGGACCCAACCACCGGAGCCAGGCATGAGCCCGAACGAAGATCACGACGGCGCCAACGGCGGCGCGCCTGAACCAGCTGATTCCTTCGCCGCCGACAACCGCGCCCGCTTCGAGCGTGACGTCGTGCCGCAGCTCAGCCAGCTCTACCCGGCGGCGCTGCGGATGACGCGTAACCCCACCGACGCCGAAGACCTGGTGCAAGAGACGACGGTCAAGGCGTACGCCGCGTTCCATCAGTTTCGTCCTGGCACCAACCTGCGCGCATGGCTGAACCGGATTCTCACGACGACGTTCATCAACGTGTACCGCAAGCGGCGCAGGGAGCCGCAGCAGGCCCTCGGCGGGGACCTGCAAGAGTGGCAGATGTCGGCCGACCGGCTCGGCGCTCCCGTCCCTTCCGCTGAGGCAGAGGCGCTCGATCACACCACCGACTCTGACCTGCTGCGCGCGCTGCGCGGGCTGCCTAACGAGTTCCGCACCGCGGTCTACCTCGCCGACATCGAGGGGTACCCGTACCGCGAGATCGCGGAGATCATGGGCACGCCGGTGGGCACCGTGATGTCCCGGCTGCACCGCGGCCGCAGAAAGATCCGCGAGCAACTGCTGTCCGGCGGGGCGCTGCCGTCCGCGCCGAAGACCAGCTGACCGCTGGGATCGCCGCCGGCAGGGCGCCGGCGTCAGGACTGCCAGCCGAGCTTGACCGGATCGAAGACCTGCTCCACGTAGATCTGGTGCCATAGCGAGAAGACCAGCAGCACCCACAGCCGGCGCCACGGCACGTCGGGGTCGCCGGCCCGGAACTGGCGCAGCACGTTGAGCACCTCGCGCTTGTCGAGCCACTCCTCGGTCCTCGCCTCATGGATGACCTGCTCCGCGTAGCCGGACAGCTCGCCGCGGAACCAGTGCCCGATCGGCACGGGGAATCCCAGCTTCCGCCGCTCCGCGGCCGCCTGCGACAGCAGCCCGCCGACCGCTTCGCGCAGCGCGAACTTGGTGGTGCCGGCGGCGGTCTTCTCCGCCCTGGACAGCCGGCTGGCCACCGCCATCACCTCGCGGTCGAGGAACGGCGAGCGCAGCTCCAGCCCGTGCGCCATCGCGGCGCGGTCCGCCTTGACCAGGATGTCGCCGGGCAGCCAGGTATTGATGTCCACGAGCTGCATGGTCGCCACGTCGTCCAGCCCCGCGCTCGCCGCCTGATCGAACACCGGGTCCGTTACGTCGAAGACGGTGCCGCCGCCGTAGCGGGTGAGCAAGTTCACCTCGGCGCCGCTGAACACGTGGGCGTTTCCGATGTACCGGTCGCGCAGCGGAACAGAGATCCGCTGCAGCAGCCCCTTGCCGCGCTGGCCCGGGGGGATCCGGGCGGCCATCGCCCCCGCCGAGTTGCGCCCCCACCCTGGCAGCCTGGTCGCGACGCGCACCACGCTGGGCTGGTAGTACACGCCGTACCCGCCGAACAGCTCGTCCGCGCCCTCGCCGGACAGGACCACCTTGACGTGCCGGCGCGCCTCCCTGGCCACGAACCAGAGCGGGATCGCCGCCGCGTCCGCCATCGGGTCGTCAAGCTGCCAGATGATCTGCGGCAGCCGGGCGGCGAACTCCTGCGCGGTGATCACGTACGGCACGGACTTCAGCCCGAGCGCCGCCGCGGTCTCCTGCGCCTCCTCGATCTCGCTGTACCCGGGGCGCGCGAACCCGGCGGTGAACGTGAGCATGCCGGGCCGGCTCTCCGCGGCCAGCGCGCAGATCGCCGCCGAGTCCACGCCGCCGGACAGGAACGCGCCCAGCGGCACGTCGCTGCGCAGGTGGGTGGTGACGGACTCGCGCAGCGCGGCGAGTATCCGTTCCGGTGTGTCGACCGCCGGCGACTTGGCCGGACGCAGCATCGGGCGCCAGTAGCGGAACACGTCGACGGGCCCGCCGAGCCTGGCGACCATGAAGTGCCCCGGCGGCAGCGACCGCACCGGCGGCGTCATCGTCGCCGGGGCCGGGACGTACTGGAACGACAGGTACCTGCGCAGCGCGTCCGGGTCGATCACCGAGACCTCGCCGGCGTCGAGCAGGGCCTTGCGCTCCGAGGCGAACCTGAGCTGGTTGCCGCCCTCCGCGAGCGTGTAGTACAGCGGCTTGATGCCGAACGGGTCGCGAGCGCAGAACAGCTCCCGGTTCCGCGTGTCCCAGATGGCGAACGCGTACATGCCGCGCAGCCTTCGCAGCGCGTCCTTGCCCTCCGCGGCGAACATCTCGAGCAGCACTTCGGAATCTGACCTGCTGCGCAGCTGGACGCCACGGGCCCGCAGCCGCTGCGCTAGCTCACGGTGGTTGTAGATCTCACCGTTGTAGACCATCCAGAACCGGCCGTCGGAGGACCTCATGGGCTGATGTCCGGCGGCGGAGGGGTCGATAACGGCCAGCCGCCTGGCGGCGAGCGCGATGGCACCGTCCGCGAACACGCCGTCGTCGTCCGGCCCCCTGTGCGTCATCCGCCGCGCGGCGCGGACGGTCCAGTCCGTGTCCGGCCTGGTTCCCTCTGCCAGCGCGAGGCATCCCGCGATCCCCGACATGCGACCCCTACAGCGGCGTCGTCACTTGGGCTGGAACCGGATGCCGCCGTCGAAGCGGACGACCTCCGCGTTCATGTAGTCGTTCTCCACGAGCATCCGCACCAGGTGCCCGAATTCATCGGGCCGCCCGAGCCGCTTCGGGAACACCACCGGCGCGGCCAGCCTGGCCAGGAACTCGTCGGCGTCCCGCCCGGCGCTCGCGATGCTCTTGTAAATCGGCGTGTGAATGACGCCGGGGCAGATGGTGTTCACCCGGACCCCGATGACCGACAGGTCGCGCGCGGCGGGCACCGTCATGCCGATGATCCCGCCCTTCGACGCCGAGTAGGCGAGCTGGCCGGTCTGGCCCTCGATCCCGGCGACCGACGACGTGTTGATGATCACGCCGCGCTGCCCGTCGGCGTCCGCGGGATCGGTTTCCGCCATCGCGGCGGCGGCCATCCGCATCAGGTTGAAGGTGCCGGTCAGGTTGACGGCGATCACCCTCTGGAAGCTGGCGAGGCCGTGCGGCGCGCCTTCCCTGTTGACCGTCCGCTCGGCCCATCCGATCCCGGCGCAGCTGACCGCCACCCGCAGCGGCCGGCCGGACGTCGCCGCGGCGGCGACCGCCGCGCGCACCGATTCTTCGTCCGTCACGTCCGTCCTGGCGAAATGCCCGCCGACATCCGCGGCCACCTCTTTGCCCTGGTCTTCGTTGAGGTCGGCGATGACGACGTGCACCCCGGCGCGGGCTAGCTCGCGCGCCGTGGCCTCACCGAGACCACTGGCGCCACCTGAGACGATCGCGGAAGTTCCGTTCAGCTCCATGGCCCGGAGCATACTTCGCCTGACTGCCCGCCGTGCAGCCCGCGCCGCAGCACGGCGGGCAGCGGGGGTTAGCTAGCGGCCGGCTCGACCAGTTCGGCCGGCCAGAGGCCCGGCAGTGCGGCCGCGTCGTGGCCGTACAGATCGGGCTCGAAGGGGAACCTGTCCGCGAAGGCGGGCTCCAGGTCGGTGAGCCACTTCGCGCGCGGGTCGAAGTGCGCGAAGAACGGCCGCCCGACCAGCGCCGGGTCCCGCGCCTGCAGCATTCGCAGCACGAACACGCGCGCGCCGGCTACGTCGGCGATGCCGTCCACGCACACCTTGCCTGGCGTGGCGGACATCGACGGGCCGCGGACCGACCGGCACAGCCCCGAGACGCCCGCGTAGGCGTCCCTGAAGATCTCGTGGGCACGCGCCAGCGGCACCGCGAAGTAGTCCTGCGGACCGGTGTCCCGCTCGACGAACATGTAGTACGGCACCATGCCCGCGCGGACCTGTGCCCGCCACATCGAGCGCCAGGTGGCCGCGCAGTCGTTGACCGACCGGATCAGCGGGGCCTGTGTCCTGATCACCGCGCCAGTGTCCCTGACCCGGCGGACGGCCTCGGCGGCGACCGCCGGCTCGAGCTCGCGTGGGTGCGAGTAGTGGGCCATCAGCGCGAGGGCGCGGCCGGACGTCACCACGTCCTGGAACAGGCGGAGCGTCGCGTCCGCGTCGGGGTCGGTGACGTAGCGCTGCGGCCAGTAGGCCAGTGACTTGGTGCCGATCCTGATGGACTCGACGTGGTCGAGGCTCGGATCGAGCAGCGGCTCGATGTACCGGCGCAGCACGCCGGCGCTCATGATCATCGGGTCTCCCCCGGTGATCAGGACGCTGGTCACCTCGCGGTGCTGGCGCAGGTAAGCCACAAGGGTGTCGATGTGGTCGGTGGCCATCTTGAGGTCAGGCTCGTTGACGAACTGCGCCCAGCGGAAGCAGTACGTACAGTACGCGTGGCACGTCTGGCCCTGCTTCGGGAAGAACAGCACTGTCTCCGGGTACTTGTGCTGGAGTCCGGGAAGCGGCCTGCCATCCAGGCTGGGGCCGTTGAGCAGCAGCTGGCCCGCCGGGTGCGGATTCAGCCGCATCCTGATCTCGTGCGCGGCCGCGTGTATCCGCGACTCCGGTGCGTTCTCGCTGAGCAGGCCGGCCATCCGCGATACGTCAGGGCCCGGCAGCATGTCGGGCTGCGGGAACACGAGGCGGTACATCGGGTCGTCCGGGGCCGCTTCCCAGTCGATGAGCTCATCGAGCACGTAGGAGTTGGTCCGGAACGGCAGCACCGTCGCCACCGCGCGGACCGCAAGCCGTTCGGCGTCGCCGAGGCACGCCCGCTGGGTGAGCGTGTCCAGATGCCGGGCGCCGAATGCCCGGAACCTGCTCTCGGCCTCTTGCGGCTCGGGAACCACCTGCTGGATATCAGTCAACCGCTTCTCCCTTCGGCCGGCCTGCCGGTGGGGGGCAGCCCGAGTCGCTGAAGTATCGCAAGGGTGAATTCCTGTTACGTATACGTTTCAGAACTCACTCAGGTTCCCGCTAAGTAAATCTGGCAACAAGCGCGCCAGTGGACGACTTACACCGGTCCAGTAACAAGAGGGGCTGATGTGATTGAAGACCTAGCTAATTGGGCTCTTCTGGGTAAATATGTCCCTAAATAGGGGAACCGGGCACTTTAGTACTGAACGCGTTGATTTAGGCGGCGTGAGCGGGGTAGGCACGGGCAATGACCGGATAGCTGGGCGGCGGGCTGGGATAATGGCCAGGCAGGCCGTTCATGCGTGGCAGTAGCAGGTCCAGGGACAGGGAAGGCCCGGGTGAGACGTGAGCCAGGTGCCGCCGGGCCGCCGAGACGCCCCGGACTCGCCGGCGCCGGCGTCCGCGCGCGACCAGCCAGTGCCAGCCGGCCTGCAGCCGACCGCCGACCCGCTCACTGACCCGGTGATCGCGGTAGACGCCATGGGCGGGGACTACGCTCCTGACGAGATCGTGGCGGGCGCGCTCGCCGCGCAGCGGGAACACGGCGTCACCACCCTGCTTACCGGGCCGCCGTCCCGGCTTCGCCCGGTGATTGCCAGGCTCGGCGCGGGCTCGGAGCTGCGGGTAGTGCCCGCCGAAGACATCGTGGGCATGGGAGAAGGCGCGCTCGCCGGGTTCCGCCGTCCCCGGTCCAGCATCGCCGTCGCGTGCCAGCTGGTCCGGCGCGGGCAGGCCATGGCGGTCGTCTCTGCCGGGTCGACCGGCGCGATCGTGGCGAGCGCACGGCACCGGCTGCTCGAGGTGCCCGGCGTGCCGCGACCGGGGCTGGCCGTGGTGCTGCCGACGCACCCGAACCCCACGGTGCTCATCGACGCGGGCGCTACCGCCGACCCCAAGCCGGAGATGCTCGTTCAGTTCGGCCAGCTCGGCGTGGCCTACGCGCAGATCGCGCTCGGCATCATGGCGCCGAAGGTCGGCTTGCTCACGATCGGCACCGAGCCGGGCAAGGGGAACATACTGACCCGCCGGGCGCACGAACTGCTCGCCGCGGAACCGCAGGGCGGCGCGCTGCCGCTCAACTTCGCTGGCAACGTCGAGGGCGGCGACCTGATGGCCGGCGCGGTCGACGTGATCGTCACTGACGGGTTCACCGGCAACGTGGCGCTGAAAACGCTCGAAGGATCGATGAAGTTCGCGGCGGCCGAACTGCGCACCGCCCTCATGGGAACCCGGGCCGGGCGGCTCGGCGCACTGCTGCAGCGCCGCGGGCTGCGCGAGTTCAGCGAGCGCGTCGATGCCGACAGGTACGGCGGCGCGGCCCTGCTCGGGCTCGGCGGCAGCGTCGTCATCGCGCACGGGGCGTCGACCGCGCGCGCGGTCAGCTCCGCCTGCGCGCTCGCCGCGAACCTGATCCGCGGCGACATCACCGAGAAGATCAGGGCGCGGGTCGGCGCGCCGAGCGAGCGGCGCGGCGCGCACTTCCTGCGCCGCGACCGCGAACGATAACGAGTCGGCGCCTGCATCGCGACTCACTAGACTGTCTGCATGGCAGATCCTCAGCAGGTCCTCAGCGCACGGGTGCGCGACGCGCTCGGCGCGGCGTTCGGTGACGGTTACGCCGACGCGGACCCGCTGATCCGCCCGTCCTCGTTCGCGGACTTCCAGTCCAACGCGGCGCTGCCGCTCGCCAAGCGGCTCGGCAGGCCGCC
>DATBBI010000204.1:0-3291 GCA_036271115.1 Trebonia sp. | reverse complement strand
TTCACGTCGCCGGGCGTGGCCCCCTTCTGCGGACCGTAGACCGCCGCCGCGCCCGACGGGCCGAGCAGCGGGTTGTTCACGTCGGATGCGAGCTGGAACTCCACTCCGGACAGGTCCCGCAGTCCCGACAGGTCGAGCGTGGCCAGCCGCGCGAGCGCCGCGCCGCCGGGCGGCAGCTGATTCCCCGACGCGTCGGTCAGCCGCGCCCCGAGCGCCTCCAGCAGGCCCGCGCCGCCGTCCGTGGTGGCGACGCCGCCGACCGCGAGCACGATCCGTTTGGCCCCCATCCGGATGGCGGCCAGGATCAGCTCGCCCACGCCCCAGGTGCTCGCCGTCAGCGGCGCGAGCTGTCCCGGCGCCAGCAGCGCCAGTCCGGACGCCTGCGCCGCCTCGATGACCGCCGTGTCGTCGAGCAGCGCGAACGCGGCCTTAACCGGCCGACCGGTCGGCCCGCGCACTTCCAGCTCGACGCGGCGGTACCCGGCGGAGACCGCGGCGTCGACCGTCCCGTCACCGCCGTCCGCCACGGGCAGCCGCACGACCTCACCGCGATAACCGGCCCGCGCCAGCCCTGCGGCCACCCGTTCGGCCACCTCCGTCGCGGCCAGGCTGCCCTTGAACTTGTCCGGTGCGACGAGGACGCGATCCGCCATGCCACCGATTCAAGCACGCTGCCGGGAGACCATGCGCGGACCTGCTCTCGGCGGCGCGGCCCCGGCCCGCGACCGCGGCAGGGGCTAGCCAGGCGAACCCGCGAAACGGGCCACCGAGGCCAGGAACGAATCCAGGTGCGACGGGAACTCTGGGCGCGGCGCCTCCGGGCAGCCCGGCAGTTCCGTAACGGACGGGAGCAGGCGGAGCAGCGAGTCGACCGTGCCGCGCGGGTGGAACGGATCCGGCGGTACCGCCGGGATCACGCCGACCGGGACGGCGACGGCGCTCAGCTCAATGTCGCTCGCGCTCGGCAGCGTCTCGCCGCCGAGCAGCGCGTTAAGGACACGGGCGGGCGCGCCGAGCCTGGCCAGGCTGGCGCGCATCCTGATGGCGGCGAACTGGTCGCCCAGCGAGGCCGGCCAGGCCATCACAACGCGCGAGACGCGACCGGGGGAGTCGAGGGCAAGCCGCACCGCCACCGAGCACCCGAACGACCCGCCCACCACGGTCACCGGTTCGCCGCCGGGAACCGCGTCGATAACGTGCTCGGCGTCCAACGCCCAGCTACCCGGCCGGCGCAGCCGGTCCGGTGCGATCACGGTGAACCCGAGCCGCTCGAACCCGGCGACGATCCCCGGCCGCCGCCAGAACCAGTCGGCGCCGATGTCCTGCCATAGTCCGCCGTGGATCAGCAGCAGCGTCGGCATGCCGCCATTAGATCAATTGAGGACCGATACTGTCCTGGACTGCCGTTAGCGTCGCGAGTGAAAGAGGGCACGGTGTCGACGGAGGGCAACTGCGATGGCGTATGAATTCCAAGTAGCGGTGGACTGCGCGGACCCGCACACGCTGGCGGACTGGTGGGCCGAGACGCTGGGCTGGCAGGTGGAGCCCTCGGACGAGGCGTTCATCCGGGAGATGATCAGCGCCGGGTACGCCACCGAGAGCGACACGACGCTGCACAACGGCGTGCTCGTCTGGAAGGAAGGCGCGGCGATCCGCCACCCCGACGGCCTGCAGCGCGCGCCGCGGCTGCTGTTCCAGCAGGTTCCCGAGCCGAAGACGGTGAAGAACCGGATGCACCTGGACGTGCGCATCGGCTCGGACGACGTGGAGTCCGCGGTCGCGGGCCTGGTCGCGCGCGGGGCGAAGTTCCTGCACAACGGCCAGCAGGGACCGCACACCTGGGTGACGCTCGCCGACCCGGAAGGCAACGAGTTCTGCGTGTCCGAGTCCGCAAAGCCGGCCGACTAGCGAGGAGGGGCCCAGGCCCCCTCAAGATCCCGCTGTCTCCGCCCACCGCCGGCGAACCCCGGCCATCCCGTGCGACGTCAGCGACCCGTGCAGCCGCAGCCGCGCGACGCCGCCGTCGGGGAACACGTCGAGCCGGACGTGGGTGACCGGGCGCGAGCCGCGCAGCCGGAACCGGTGCGGCGTGTCCGGCAGCAGCGCGGTGCGGGGGAGCAGCGGGAACCACGCGGACGAATCGTCCGGCGACGACACCGTGGCGTCGATCCCCAGCAGCGACGCCGCCCCAGGCGGGTTCCCGATGTACCCGGACGTGTCGATCTCGGCCAGCGCCAGCACGGACTGCCCGGTCAGCCGGACGACCAGCCACTCGTTGCCCGGCTCACGCCGCCGCCGGGTCTCCCAGCCCTCGCCCATCACCCGGGACAGCCCGGGCGAGAGAACGTTGCGGGGCGAGGAGTAGAACCGGTCGCTGCACGCGATCACGTCCCCGCCGTTCTGCAGCGCCGCCAGGTCGAACGTCAGCCCCTCCAGTAGCGCTGGCGACGGCACCACGGTCCCGTGCACCCGCAGCCTGGCGACGCCGCCGTCCGGGTAGATCCGCAGCCGGACGTGCGTGCACCGCTGCTCCGACGACACCTGGAACACATGCTGCGCGTCGCCCGTGAGCGGGCTGCGCGGCACGAGCGGCACCCACTCAGCGGCGGATGCGGCATCGCCGTATCCGTCGACGCGCGCGCCTTCCACCGAACACGACTGCGGGTAATTCCCCGTGAAGTACGCCGTGTCCACGACGACGGCGTACACCACCCCGGCCGCCCCCAGCCGCACGATCACCCAGTCGTGCTCGTCGGCTCCGGGCAGCGCACCGGACGGGCCACGCCGCCGCCGCGTCTCCCAGCCGTCGTACACCTGCCCCTTGTGCCCGAAGGTCTGCGCCGTGAATGAAGGGGCGCTGGGCAGGATCAGGTTCTCCTTCTCCGCGAAGAACTCGTCCGACGCGGCGACCACCGACCCGCGCAGCGCCCGCGACGCCAGATCAGGCAGCCCCAGCGGGTCGTCATCGACAGGCGCGTCGTCGGTCACAGGGTGCCGCCCCCTCGGCGCAGCAGCCGCCCGCGCGGCTCGCCGTCAGGCGTGACCTCGGAACCGCCCAGCCATACCCGCGACACGACCCCGGTCAGCGTCCGCCCGTCGTACGGCGTCAGCGGATGCCGGTGCAGCAACTCGGACCCGCGCACCGCAAAAGAAGCGTCCGGGTCGAACGCGACGAAGTCCGCGTCGCACCCGGCCGCGATCCGTCCCTTCGACGGCAGCCCCGCCAGCGACGCGGGAAACGCGGCCATCCACCGCGCCACGTCCGCGAGCGAGTGCCCGCGCCGCCGCGCC
>DATBBI010000203.1:0-1501 GCA_036271115.1 Trebonia sp. | reverse complement strand
TGCTCGCCTTGCGGCACGAGCCGACCAGCGCCGACCGGGACACCGCGGGCACCCTGGAGAGCATGCTCGACTCAAGGTTCACCCAGATCAACGGCGCGGGAATCGGGCTCGCCAGCACGGCCACCCTGCTCAGCGACCTTGAACGGTACGACCTTGGCTGGTTTGTCGCGTGCCTGTGCACCCCGCTGATCGGCGAGGACCTGGCGGCCCAGCTGCCCAGGTACCGCCCCACGTCGCTGCTCGCCAGGGAAACGAACGGCGACGTCGGCGACCTCCTGCCCCGCTGGCGTGCCCAGCTGAGCCACGCCGAGTCCGACGCCGACCTGAAGGCGATGAGCCGCCGTGTCGGGCGCCGCCTCGTACGAACGGGATTCACCCTGGTCATGCCACGCTGGGGCGGCTGGACAAGCGACCTGGACGAATCGGCGGCCGTCTTCGGCCGCTACTACCCGGAGCGCCGGGAGCAGATGGAGCTTGCGGCAGAAGCGGCCAAGGCAACAACCGCGGACCGCGAAGCGCTCGCCATGCTCATCCACGACCTCGGACCATGGCTAGCCGCCGAATACCTCGCAGCGCACGGCAGGAAGACACCGCGGACCTAGCGTTGCCGCGTGCCAGCCAGATGTTCCGCCAGCGCGGCACGGAACACCGCCGGCTGGTCAAGGTGCGGACCGTGCCCGGAGTCCTGGATGGCGATTTCGCGGTACTGCCCGCCCGCCGCGGCGTAGCCGTCCAGCAGGGCACGGGTTTGCCCGAGCATCGGCTGCGGCGGCCACGTGTCCGGCCCCGGCCACCCGGGAACCGCCCCGATGGAACCCAGGTAGGCGAGGTCGTACAGGGAGGTGTCGGACACGATGACATCGTCCGTGCCGCGCAGCCACAGGATCGGCGGCTTGGGCGAGAGCGCCGCCAGGCTGGCGATACGGAAATGGACCGGCGCCATTGTGTTCAGCACCCCGCGGTCGCCAGGAGCGAAGCCCGGCCAGTCCGCCACCTGCGAAGAAGTGCCCGGATAGTGGTCATCGCCGGTCCGTGTCGACAGCATCGACTCCACGAAAATGTCGAGCTCGGCTGGCACAAAGGGCGGCTTCACGTAGTGGGCGAGCAGCACCTGCCGCGGTGACGTGGGGCTGTCCGCGCTGCGGTCGCCGGCCGCCAGCCGCGCCACGAAGTCAGGATTGGCGGAGCCGCCGCCAGAACCGGCTCCGGACGGATCGCACAGCGTGCCGTCCGTCCCGCGGGTGCCGCCGAATCCGCAGGGGGAGACCGGCGCCACCAGGGTCACGGACGCCGCGCGGTGAGCCGCGGGCCGTTCGGCGAGGTACTGCAGCACCACCCCGCCGCCCATGCTCCAGCCCACCAGGTGGACTGACGTCAGCCCCAGCGCACCGATGACCGCGGCCAGGTCGTCGGCGTAGTCGCCGAGCCCGCGGGACGCATCCACCGGTTCTGGGTCGGTCTCGCCGAAGCCGCGCAGGTCCACCGCCAGCGGCCGGTAGCC
>DATBBI010000202.1:0-3105 GCA_036271115.1 Trebonia sp. | reverse complement strand
AACCGGGAGTGCACGAGCGCCAGGCTCGACGCGTAGCGCTCGTCGGACAGGTCGGGGAAGAACGGCTCAACCTGCGGCGCGGACAGCATGCCCTTGTACACCAGCGTCCGCGACGACAGGCTGGCGAAGTAGACGCGGGCTTCGTGTTCGGCACGCTTGCGCAGGCAGAAGGCCATCCGTTCCAGCCGTATGCCGGTCTCGCCCGCTGCCCCGGCGACGAACAGCTGGGCCAGCTTCGGCAGCACCTCGCGGGCGCCCTCCCCGCAGGCGGCAGGGTCGATGGGCACGGTGCGCCAGCCGAGGACGGTCAGCCCCTCGTCGGCGGCGAGGCCGGCGATCCGGGCGAAGACACGGGCCCGTTCCGAATCTTCGATTGGCAGGAAAGCCAGGCCGACCGCGTAGCCGCCAGCTTCGGGGAGCGGGAAACCGGTGACCGCCCGGAAGAACGCGTCGGGGATCTGCGTGAGGATGCCCGCGCCGTCGCCGGTGTCCGGGTCAGCGCCCGCCGCGCCGCGGTGCTGCAGGTTACACAGGACCCGCAAGGCGTTGGCCACCACGTCGTGGCCGCTTTTGGCTGAGAGGTCCGCGACGAAACCCACACCACAGGCGTCATGTTCGAACCGGCTGTCGTATAGCCCCTCGGTTGCGGCAGGCACCGTCAATACTCCTGTCGTCTAATGTCCGCTGTCATGGCATGCTGCGGTCGGGACGACGTTGGCCCTGCTGCTACACGTAGGTTACGTTGACATTACATGACTGGTGAATCGCTTTCCAGGGCCGACTTGTGCGCAGGCTGGTAAGCCTTGTTGCGCGTGGGCCTAGTGCGGACCAGGTAAACAGCTGCGCCGACGAGTACCGCCGCGTCGCCGAGCTCGCCCGCCCGGAGGCCAAAGACAACCGGTAGGTGTCCGATACCCAGCCAAAACAGCGCGAAACCGCCGGCCGCGTAGGCGGCGGCGTACAGCGCGAGCGCGCGGTCGCCGCGCAGCGACAGCCGACCGGTCGCGAACGCCACGCCGACCCCGGCCGCCGCGGCCCAGAGCGCCTGGTACAGGAAGAGCGGCTGGAATGTGGCGAAGTTCTCAAAGCCAGCGGGCCGGTGCGCGGGCGCGATCGCGACCGCCCACGGCAGCGAGCTCGGGTGACCGAAGTCCTGCTGGCTGAACCAGTTCCCCAGCGCCGCCATCGCCAGGCCGAAGGCGATGGCCGGCGCCGCCGCGGCGGCCACCGGGCCGAACCGCAGCCGCCGGCCGCCCTTGACGAGCGTGGCGATCGGGGCGGCGGTGATGACCGGCGCGATCGTGACCACCGGGCGGGCGGCTTCTGTCCCGGCGGCGCCGACGCTGGCGCTGGCTTGGGCGGCTGGCGGCGTGCCGGGCGTTGTCTGCGGCTGGCCGGGGCGCAGGCGGCGGCAGGCCAGCCAAGCGCCGAGGATGCCCAGCGCGAGCGCGCCAGGGAAGCCGAGCACCGCGTCCCAGGTGCGGACCGTCTGCCACCCGCCGTGGGCCTGGGCGGTCAGCACGCCGATCGCGGCCGGGATCAGGCCGGCCGGGACCGCCCACGCGGCCACGTCGATCATCGCGCCGCGCGGGCCGCCGGCCGCGCGGTACCTGCGGTCCGCCAGCCAGATGGCGAGCAGGATGCCCGCGACGATGACCAGCGCTTGCCACCGCAGCGTCACCGGCCCGAGGTGCACGCCGGCGTGCGGCGGGCTCGGGATGGACGCGAGGGGCATACCCGGACATTACCGCTGCTGTGCGGTCTGCCCGGCGGTGCGGTGGGGTTAGCGGGTGCGGCGGACGCCGTGGGCCAGGTCGGCCGTGAGGGCGCGGACGTCGGCGACGGCCTGCTCCGGGTCCTGCGCCTCGGCGAGGCGGCGGACGAAGGCGGTGCCGACGATGACGCCGTCGGCGAAGCCGGCGACCTCTTTCGCCTGGGCGGCGTTGGACACGCCGAGGCCCACCGCGACCGGCAGGCTGGTGTGCTCGCGGGTCCGTTCCACCAGCGTGGCTGCGCCAGAGCTGACCGTCTCCCTGGCGCCGGTGATGCCCATCAGGCTGGCGGCGTAGACGAAGCCGCGGCACGCGGCCGTGATCTGCTCGATGCGCTGCGTCGTGGAGCTTGGCGCGACCAGGAAGACCCGGTCGAGGCCGCGGGAGTCCGAGGCCTCCAGCCATGGCCCGGCCTCCTCCGGGGTCAGGTCGGGGGTGATGAGCCCGGCGCCGCCTGCGTTGGCGAGGTCCCTGGCGAACCTGTCCACGCCGCGGGCGTCGACCGGATTCCAGTAGGTCATGATCAGCACGGCGGTGCCTGCGCTGGCGATGGCCGTCACGGTGTCGAAGACATCCGCGAGCCGGGTGCCGCCCTTGAGGGCGTGGTGGACGGCGTCGGCGATCACCGGGCCGTCGATCAGCGGGTCGGAGTAGGGCAGCCCGAGCTCGATGACGTCCGCGCCCGCCTCGGCCATGGCCAGGGCCGCCCTGATGGCGGTCTGCTTGTCGGGAAAGCCGGCGGGCAGGTAGCCGACGAGCGCGGCGCGGTCCTCCGCGGCGGCCTTGCCGAAGGCGGTGCTGACGGTGCTCATGCCGCGCTCCCCTACACCCCGAAATAGGCCGACGCAGTGGCGACGTCCTTGTCGCCGCGCCCGGACAGGTTGACCAGGATGAGTCCGTCGGGACCGAGCTCGCGACCCAGGTCGATGGCGCCCGCCAGGGCGTGCGAGGACTCCAGGGCCGGGATGATCCCCTCGGTCCTGCACAGCGCGGCGAAGCCGCTCATCGCGCTGGCGTCGCTGACGCTCCGGTACTCGGCCCGGCCGGTGTCCTTCAGCCAGGCGTGTTCCGGGCCGACGCCCGGGTAATCCAGGCCCGCCGAGATCGAGTGCGTGTCCAGCGTCTGGCCCTCGTCGTCTTGCAGCAGGTACGTGCGCATGCCGTGCAGCACACCCGGCGAGCCAAGGCTGAGCGTGGCGGCGGTGCGGCCTGGCGTGCCGTCGCCGTCACCGCCGGCCTCGCAGCCCACCAGCCGCACCCCGGCGTCGGGGATGAAGGCGTGGAACACGCCGATGGCGTTGGAGCCGCCGCCCACGCACGCCACCACGACGTC
>DATBBI010000201.1:0-2531 GCA_036271115.1 Trebonia sp. | reverse complement strand
GGCCTCGACAGGGACTGGCTGTGGGAGGACTGGCGGGCCGCGGTCGCGCCTGATGGCGCGGGCGAGGTGGAAGATTGCCGGTGGACTCCGTGTTATGAGTGTGGGGTCTGCCCGGCGATGGGTACGGAGATCCAGACGGGTCCGACGGGGGAACGGCTGGAAGGCCGTCGCATGCTTCCCGTGCTGGCCAGTGGGAGATAACGATGAGCAAACCCGCACCGCGCGGCGCGCCGCCGCCACCTGCGGTGCAGCACCTGCTCATCCGGTATGCTAAGCGTGGAAAGATGCGTTTTGCCAGCCACTTGGATGTGGCGCGTGCCTTCGAGCGGGGCGTACGACGGGCCGGACTGCCCGTAGCGTACTCGGCAGGGTTCACGCCGCACCCCAAGATCTCCTACGCGGGAGGAGCCCCGACCGGCGTCGCGAGCGAGGCGGAGTACTTGAGCCTTGCGCTGACCAGCCGGAACGAGGCGGGCGTCGTGCGGGAACGGCTGAACGCGGCGCTGCCTGATGGGATAGACGTGATTGCTGTCACTGAGGATGCCGGGGGGTTGCCGGCGAGCCGGCTAACGGCGTCGGAGTGGCAGGTGATTCTTCCTGGCCTGACACCGGACAGCGTGGCGCCGGTGGTGCGGAAGTTTCTCGCCCTTGAGCACGCTCCGGTGGAGCGTCTCACCAGCAAGGGCTTGCGGCGAATGGACGCGAGGTCTGCCGTGGTCACGCTTGGCGTGCACGGCCTTGAAGACGACAGCGCCGGCGACGACAACGCCGTCGGCCACGGCGCTGATCACGATGCGGGCACGGCATTGCGGATGGTTATCCGGCACACCGCCCCGGCCGTCAGGCCGGACGACGTGCTTGCCGCGCTACGCGAGGTTTCCGACGTGGTCCCTACCGCGCCGCCGCTCATGACGCGGCTTGCGCAGGGATCACTCGGCGAATCCGGGGTGGTCGCACTATGACCACCGCGGAGCTCAACAATGCACCCATGCCTGGGCGCAACGCGCGTGCTCGTTTCCCGCGCGGCCCAAGCGCCCCAGGCGAACGAACACTAGGAGCCTCTGTGCGGCGCGCCGCGCTATCGCGCGCGCCCGGAGGCCTGACTGGAGATTGCCCGAATGCTCGACAACGAGCCGAACACCCACGAGACAGACAATAACGATGCCAACGGCCACGCACGGAGCGGGCCTGAACCAGCGTCCGCTCCGGTCGCGCCGGTAGCGCCCGCCGAGGCTGCCGCTGCCGGACCGACTGGTCCGGCCGTTCCCGCTGCGCTCTTCCAGGCGCCGCAGGTGCTCTTCCAGCCGCCCGCGCAGGCCGCGACGCCGGCCGGCGGCCGGGAGACGGCCAGCCGCGACTCCGGGTCCGGTGCCACCGGCCCTGAGCAGGGCGACGGCGAGGCCGACAGCGGCCCGACCGGGCGCGGCTCGCGCGGCGCCAGGGGCAGCCGCGGCTCGCGCGGTTCCCGGACCGGGCGGGACAGCGCCGCGGACGACGACTTGTTCAGCACGCAGGCCGCAGACGGCGCGGAGACCGCGGAACCCGCGGCCGACGCGGACGCGGACGCGGACGAACCCGAGGAAGCCGCGGGTGGGCGCACCCGTTCCCGCCGTCGCCGCAGCGGGCGCGGCCGTGGCCGTGCGGACGCCGCCGGCCAGGACGCGACCGACGCCGGCGCGGACGGCGAGGGCGACGCCTCGGCACAGCCGGACGACACGGCCGGTTCCGATGACGTGGACGACAGTGCCGCGGCCGGCGACGACGACGGCGGCGAGCTGACCGGCGCCGGGCGCCGCCGTCGGCGCAAGCGCCGCCGCGGCGGCGCCGACGGGGAGGTGGCGTCGCCCGACGACCCGCCGGACACCGTGGTGCACGTGCGCGAGCCGCACAACCCAGCGGACGACGTGCGCGCCATCAAGGGCTCCACCCGGCTGGAGGCGAAGAAGCAGCGCCGGCGGGAGGGCCGCGAGTCCGGCCGCCGCCGGCCGCCGGTGGTCACCGAGTCGGAGTTCCTCGCCCGCCGCGAGTCCGTGGAGCGGACGATGATCGTGCGGCAGCGCGGCGACCGCACCCAGATCGCCGTGCTCGAGGACGGCGTGCTCGTCGAGCACTACGTGAACCGCGCGACGCACGCCTCCTACGTAGGCAACGTGTACCTGGGCAAGGTGCAGAACGTGCTGCCGTCGATGGAGGCCGCCTTCGTCGACATCGGCAAGGGCCGCAACGCGGTGCTGTACGCGGGCGAGGTCAACTTCGACGCGTCAGGGCTGGAGGGCCAGCCCAAGCGCATCGAGTCGGCGCTGAAGCCGGGCCAGGCCATCATCGTGCAGGTCACCAAGGACCCGGTGGGGCACAAGGGGGCACGGCTGACGTCGCAGATCTCGCTGCCAGGCCGCTACCTCGTCTACGTGCCAGGCGCGTCGATGACCGGCATCAGCCGGAAGCTTCCCGACACCGAGCGGAACCGGCTCAAGAACATCCTCAAGAAGGTGACCCCGGAGAACGCCGGCGTCATCGTGCGCACCGCCGCC
>DATBBI010000200.1:0-3306 GCA_036271115.1 Trebonia sp. | reverse complement strand
CCGCCTGCCGCGCGGGTACCAGGAGGGTGAGCCGCCCGCCCCCTGGCGCAGGCCGCCGGCGGGCCGCCCGTAGGCCACCCCTTACCTGCGTATGACCGGGCAGATACGCCGCTGGGGTCACGAAACACCGGCCGCGCCGGCCCTACCCTGAAGGCATGAGCTCCAGTCCCGCGCGTCCTGAGCAGGCGCGTCCGCGCCGGGCGCGCGTCACGGCGCCGCCGGCGCCCCGCCCGCGCTGGCTGCGGCGCGGGCGGCTGGACCTGGTGTTCATCGCGGACGTGCTCATCGCGGTCATCGCCTTCGTCCTCACGAACAAGGTGCTGACGAGCGCGAACGCCTCGCACCCCGGCCACTACGACTCGGTGGAGATCATCGGGGTGTCGTTCGCGCTGTGCGCGCCGCTGGTCCTCCGGAACCGCTTCCCGGTGACCGCCTGGCTGGCCTCCGCGGCCGCCATGCTGGTGATCGGCCGGTTCGTCATCACGCCGCATTCGATCGGGACGGCCGCGTACCTCCCGGCCGGGGTCCTCGTCTACGGCTTGTGCCTGTACGCCGTCTCCGTCCGCTGCGCGACGTGGGTGGTGGTCACCGCGGGCGTGGTCACGGCGGTCGGCGCCATCGTCATCAACAGCCCGACCAGCGCGGCCGCCGTCGTCCTCACCGCGATCCTGCTGCTCTTCGGGATTTTCATCCGGTCCCGGCGCAGCGGGCGCGAGCAGCTGGAGGTGGCCGAACGCCGCCACGAAGGCGAGCGCGCGCTGCTCGAGGAACGCCAGCGCATCGCCCGTGAGCTGCACGACGTCGTCGCCCACCATATGTCGGTGATCGCCATCCAGGCCGAGGCCGCCCCCTACAAGACCACCGACCCGCCGAAGGAGCTGGTCGAGAGCTTCGCCGAGATCCGCGCCAGCGCGCTGAGCGGCCTCAACGAGCTGCGCCGCGTCCTGGGCGTGCTGCGCAGCGAGACACCGGACACGGCGCCGCAGCCTGGCCTGGACGACTTGCCGAGCCTGCTCGAATCGGCGCGCAACGGCGGCGTGAGGGTCACTTCCGGCGTCAGCGGCACGCCCCGGCCGATACCGCAGGGGGTGGACCTGTCCGCCTACCGGATCGTGCAGGAGGCGCTGAGCAACGCCATGCAGCACGCGCCGGGCGCCGCGGTCCAGGTGCACTTCCACTACGGCGAGGCGGCCCTGGTGATCGAGGTCCGCAACGACTCGGTTGCGCCGGGGGTTCAGGCGTTGTGGGAGCAGCCGGGCGAGTCGGGGCGCAGCGACGGCAGCGGACACGGCATCATTGGCATGCGTGAACGCGCCGCCATGCTGGGCGGGCACCTCGAGGCGCGCCCCGCCCCGAACGGCGAGTTCCTGGTGACCGCCGCGCTTCCGCTCGGCAGCGACCAGGAGGGAGCACCGTGAGCATCCGCGTCGTGATCGCCGACGACCAGGGGATGGTGCGATCCGGCTTTTCTGTCCTGCTGAACGCCCAGCCGGACATCGAGGTCATCGCCGAGGCCGTGAACGGCGAGGAGGCCATCGCCCGGGCGGCCGAGCTGCACCCGGACGTGATCTTGATGGACGTCCGCATGCCGGTGCTCGACGGCCTGCAGGCGACCCGGCTGATCACAGCGATGGACGGCGCGCCGAAAGTCCTGGTGCTGACCACCTTCGACCTGGACGACTACGTGTATGAGGCGCTGCGCTCGGGGGCCAGCGGGTTCCTGCTCAAGGACGCCTCGGCCGGTGAGCTGGCCGCGGCGGTCCGGCTGGTCGCGGCGGGCGACGCGCTCCTGTCCCCCGGGGTGACCCGGCGCCTCATCGCCGAGTTCGCGCGGATGGGCGCGCCCCGCAGCCCCAGCCGCGAGCACCTGAAGGAGCTGACCGACCGCGAGTCCGAGGTGCTCGCCCTGGTCGCGCGCGGCATGTCGAACGCCGAGATCGCCGACTACCTGGTCGTCGCGGAACAGACGGTGAAGACCCACGTGAGCCGCATCCTGATGAAGCTCGGGCTGCGCGACCGCACCCAGGCGGTCGTCCTCGCCTACGAGACCGGCCTCATCCATCCCGGCGGCTGAGGGCATGAGTCGTGGGTGGGCGGCGGCCCAGGAGGGCCAGGCGGGCGTGGGGTCCCAGCGGCGGAGGGACGTGGGGTTCGCGGTTGCGTCCTGTGCCGTACTCGCGGCGTACAACAACGTCGCCGGGCTGCTGCCCTGGCACCGCCGCCGGTACACGCTGCTCAACGTCTGCGCCACCGGTGCTGCCTTGGCGGCCGCAGCCGCGAGCGGCCTGACCGCGACCGACCTGGGCCTCGGGCGCGAGGAGCTGGCGCCGGGCGTGCGGCTCGGGTCCGCGGCGGCCGCCGCCACGGCGGGCGGGTGGGTGCTGATCGCCGCGGTGCCGGCTACGCGCCCGATCCTGCGGGACGACCGGATCGCGGGCCTGAGCGGGCGCGAGGTCGCCTACCAGGCCCTGGTGCGGATCCCGCTCGGCACCGTGCTGTGGGAGGAGACCGCGTTCCGCGGGGTGCTGCAGGCCGCGCTGGGCCGGGTCATGCCCGCCGGCGCCGCGATCGCGGTGACCAGTGGCGTATTCGGCATCTGGCATATCGTCCCGACCGCGGCCGCTCTGCGCATCAACGGGCTGGCGGGCAGCCCAGGGAGGACCCTGGCCGGCGTCAGCGCGGGCGTGGCGGCGACGGCGGCCGGCGGTGTGCTCCTGTCATGGCTGCGGACGCGTTCGGGCAGCCTGGCCGCGCCCGTACTGCTTCATCTCGCCACCAACTGCGGCGGCGCGCTGACCGCCTGGGTCATCGCCCGGCTGGAGCCGCAAGATACCCGGTGAACCGCACCCGGCCGGTGTCCTGGCCTGGGGCACGGCCTAATCGAGCCCGTCGCGTTCGGCCCATTCCAGCAGGCTGTCCAGGGAATAGGCGGAGTCGTCAATGCCCCGGTGCAGGTCGCCGAGATCGGCGAAGCGGGCGGGCACGGTGGCCATGGTGAACGCACGCGGGTCAACGTCGTCGATCTCGTCCCAGGCGATGGGTGTGGACACGGTCGCCTCCGGCACGCCGCGCACCGAGTAGGCGCTGGCGATCGTGTGGTCGCGGGCGTTCTGGTTGTAGTCGACGAAAAGCGCCGTGGGGTCGCGGTCCTTGCGCCACCAGGTGGTCGTCACCTCATCGGGGGCGCGGCGCTCGACCTCCCGGGCGAAGGCGTGCGCGGCCCGGCGGACGTCGGCGAAGCCCCACCGCGGCTCGATCCGGACGTAGATGTGCAGGCCGTTGCCGCCCGAGGTCTTGGGCCACCCG
>DATBBI010000199.1:0-2333 GCA_036271115.1 Trebonia sp. | reverse complement strand
AGGCCATCCGTTCGGCATCATCGACGGCACCGAGCTCGGTGATGGCCGCCTCCGCCAGGGTCAGGCCGCGTTCCGGCTCGCCGGCCCAGCGGGCTGCGTCGGCGGCGAGCTCGAGCACGCCGACGTGATCCAGGCCGAACGGACGGGCGGATTCGGGCACCCGGTCCCAGAGCTCGAGCACCTGCTCGAGCATCCGCAGCCGCTGCGCGTACGCCAGGGCCGTCCCCGCCGCGTCCGCCGCCCGCCACGCCGCCGCCAGCGCGCGCTCGTCATCCTGCGCGCCACGCCAGTGCAGCGCGGCCAGAACCGCGAGGGTGCTTTCCGGCTCGGCCCGCGAACCGGTCTCCGGCCCGGCCTCCAGCGCGGTGGCGAAGGCGCGGTGCGCCTGAGCCCGCTCCCCGGGCAGCATCTCCTCCAGCACCGCCTCACGGATCAGCTGATGCCGGAAGGCGTACCCGTCGGCGTCGCTGACCAGCACGTTGGCGTCGACAGCCGGACGCAGGGCGGCCGTCAGGGTCGCGTCATCGAGCCCGGTCACGGCCGTGAGCAGCAGATGACTGAGCCGCGTGCCACCGGCGGCGGCGATCCGCAGCGCCTGCTGCGTCCGTTCCGGCAGCACCGCGACCGCGGCCAGCAGCAGATCCCGCAGGGACACCGGCAGCTCGGCGCCGACCGTGCCGTCGGAGTTCACCAGGGCCTCGGTGAGCAGCGGGATACCGCCGCCGCGCTGGTACACCTCGTCGATCAGTGCGGCGGGCGGCGGCCGCCCCAGGATGCCCTCGAGCTGCACCGCGGCCTGGGCGCGGGACAGCCGGGCCAGCTGCAGGCGTGACACGCCCTCCGCCCGGGCCAGCCCGGCGAGCAGCGGCCGGAGCAGGTCATTGCGGTTCAGCTCATCGGACCTGAACGTGACCACCAGCAGCACACGCGCCTGCCGGATATTTCGGACCAGAAAGCTCAGCAGGTCACAGGTCGAACGGTCGGCCCAGTGCACGTCCTCGACGACCAAGACGACCGGCTGTTGTTCCGCGAGGGTCTCGAGCAGGGTGAGGAGCACCTCGAAGAGGCGGGCACGCGCTGTCCCGGGGTCAGCGCCCGCTGGCGGGGTACCGAAATCGGGCAGCAGCACGCCCAGTTCGCCTGCGGTCTGACCAGGCAGCAGTCCGGCGATCTCCGCGGCGCCGCGCGCCCGGACCAGCCGGCGCAAGGCCGCGGTGAACGGCGCGTAGGGCAGGCCGCCCGCGCCCAGCTCGACACAGCCCCCGGCGAGAACCATGGCGCGGTCCGCCACCGTCGCGGTGAACTCTGTGACCAGCCTCGACTTGCCGCCTCCGGCTTCCGCACCGGTCAGCACCGTGCGCGGCGTATCGCCCGCCGCATCTTCGAACGCGCCAGCCAGCAGCATGAGCTCAGCCTCTCGGCCCGCGAAAACCGGGCTCACCAAGCCAGCGGCCATGTCCCTCATGATGCCAGTCCGGGTTCCCGGGCGCCGCCGCGGTGCGACCCGGTCAGGACGGCAGGTCCCTGACGAAGCGCACCCGGTCCTGCCCGGGACCGTCGTAGCCGGTGGCTACGGGAATGTCGCCCACGTGGGCGTCGCCGGGCTCGAGCCGGAACCCCATCCGGCGGTGGAAGGCGACCGAGCCAGTGTTCACCGGCGAGGTTATCGCGCGCACGCGCGTGCAGCGCCGGGCCCGCACCGCGTCGAAGAACGTGCCGTACAGCCGCCGGCCGAGTCCCTGGCTCCGCTCCCCCGGGTCAACGCCGACGAAATGGATATAGGCCTCGCCCGGCTGCGCCGGGGACACGAACCCCACCAGGAAACCGGCCAGCGCGCCGTCGCGGTCCGCGGCGAAGCTGGTGTCGGTGAAGTGGTCGAAGAACAGCCTGGGCAGCATCTGGGCCATGGGGCGGCCGCCCCACCACTCGTCGATCACCGCGATCACCGGAGCGTGGTCGGACGGGCGGAGCGGCCGGATCCTCGCCTCGGCGGTCACCGGCGGGCCTGGCTCACGGCGCATCGCTGCATCCCCGCTAGCCTAAGCCAGGTGATCGCTGACGTGGCCACGTCGGGAGGACTGTGGATCCGGTTCCTCTCCGGGCCTGACATCAACTCGCTCGGGCTCTCGAACGCCGAGATCATCGACGCCGTGGAGGGCGCCGTGCGCGCGCACGGCGACGGGCACGCGGTGGTCGAGCCGAGGGTGCACCTGGTCCCGGACAACGACGGCGCCGGTCACTTCAACGTGCTTCGCGGCGGGGTCGCCGGGGTCGCCGGGGTCAAGGTGGTCGGCGACTTCGTGGCCAACTACGCCGCCGGGCTGCCCAGCGAG
>DATBBI010000198.1:0-2455 GCA_036271115.1 Trebonia sp. | reverse complement strand
GTGCCGGTTCACCATGCCCGCGCCCTTGGCCATGAGGACGTCGCACCAGCGGTTCTGGCTGGGGGAGATGAACAGCGGCCGGCTCCCCGCCGTCGGCGACAGCGGCGCGTACCAGCGTTCGTCCAGCGTGGCGGCATCCTGAATGTACGCTTCCGGGGCCGCGCCGGGCCGGAAGACCTCCGCGACCGGCTTCAGCTCGCGCCAGAACTCGTTTGCCATGTGTGCTCCTCATCATCGGCTGCGCATATGCGAAATAACTGTCTCTCGCCGCCCCACCGGGCACAAGGTCGATGTGACGAGGGCCGTGCTGGCCGGAGCCGCCGAGGCCGGCGGGGCTGACCGGCCACGGTGGGCTAATCTGGCCCCCATGAACGCGACGCCTCCTGAGTCCAGGTCCTCCACGTACGCCGCGGCAGGGGTGGACGAGGAGCGCGAGCAGGCCGCGTTCGCCCGGGTGATGCGCCCGTGGCTGGCCCGCACCAAGGTCAAGTCGCCGCTTGTCACGTCCATCACCGGGCTGGCCAGCGGGTATTTCGCCACTCTCATGCACCTGCCGCCCGGTCCGCCGCTCGCGCTGACCACCGATGGCGTGGGCACCAAGATCCTGCTGGCCAGGGAGGCGAACCGCTGGGAGCCGATCGGCGTCGACTGCGTCGCGAACAACGTCAACGACCTGATCTGCGTCGGCGCGGTGCCGCTGGCGCTGCTCGACTACATGGCCACCGACCGGATCGACGAGGGCGTGCTTGACGAGGTGGCGCGCGGGCTTTTCCTCGGCGCTGAGCTCGCGGGCATCGCCATCCCTGGCGGCGAGATAGCGCAGATCGGCGAGATGCTCGCCGATTCTGCGGGCGGCGGCCCGATGCTCGACCTGGTGGGCACCGCGATCGGCGCGCTCCCGCCGCTCGCCACCCAAGGCTGGCGGACTCCGGTGGACGGCAGTGCCGTACGGCCCGGTGACGTGGTGATCGGGCTGCCCAGTTCCGGGCTGCACAGCAACGGCTACTCGCTCGCCAGGCACGCGCTGTTCAAGAAGGGCGGCATGTCGCTGAACGACCAGGTACCCGGCACCGGCCGGCGTCTGGCGGACGCGCTGCTCCAGCCGACGCGGGTGTACGTCACCGCGGCGGAGGCGCTGTGGACGGCGGGGATCACGCCGCGCGGCATGGCGCACATCTCCGGCGGCGGCCTGCTGAACATCGCCAGGCTCGCCGCCGACGTGTCCTATGAGCTGGACGCGCTGGTGTCCACCCCGGAGATTTTCACGCTCCTGGCCGACAAGGGAAACGTCCCGCAGGCCACGATGTACGCCACGTTCAATATGGGCATCGGATTCTGCGTAGTCGTCGGCAAGTCCGAGCAGCAGGCCGCCCTGGCCGCGCTCAAGCAGGCCGGCGAGGACGCGGTTCGCATCGGCCGGGTGACCTCGCGCCCCGGCAAGACCGTATCCATCCCCGCGGCGGGCCTGCTCGGCAAGGGGGACGCCTTTGAACCGGTACGTTAGGTTTTATGGACGTCCGGGAATCTGTCGAATCCAGCGCTGCCGAGGTGCTCGCCGCTATGCGCGCTGAGGGCGCGGGCCGGCGGTGAGCGCGGCGGAGACCGAGCAGCTGGACGACGGCCCGCTGGGCCGGCTGGCGCTTTCCCGCTCCACCGTCGACCGGGCGACGCCCCAGCGCGCCGACGGCGCGTGGGTGGAGGCCGCCTGGGAAGACCCGGGCAGCCGGGTGCTCGTGGTCAGCGACTCACAGGCGCCGGTGCGGTCCGTTGACGGCCGGCCGGAGCTGGCGTTCGTCTCGTCCGCCGAGGCCCCGGCGGGGACCAAGTTCCTGCTCGGCGTGGACGCCGACGACGTCGCCTACTTCGGGGTGAGCGTGCCCGGGGGAGCAAGCCGGGTACGTTCCGGAGAAGACGATGTCCAGCCCGTGTCCCTCCGGCAGGTCGGCGCACTGCTCAGCGACCGGGACGCGGGGCTGCTGACGCACGCGGTGGCGCTGGCGAACTGGCACGACACGCATAGGCACTGCCCGCGGGACGGGACGCCGACCGTGCCCGCGCCGGCCGGGCACCTGACCACCTGCCCGATGGACGGCAGCGAGCACTTTCCCCGGCTGGATCCGGCGGTGATCATGCTGGTCACCGACCCCGACGACCGGTGCCTGCTGGCCAGGAACGCGCTGTGGCCGAAGGGGCGGATGTCGGTGCTCGCCGGGTTCGTGGAGCCGGGGGAGTCCGCTGAGCACGCGGTGGCGCGCGAGGTATTCGAGGAGACCGCCATCACGGTCGGCCACATCCGCTATCTGGGCAGCCAGCCGTGGCCGATGCCGCGCAGCCTGATGCTCGGGTTCCAGGCCGCGGCCCCGGCCGGCCAGCGGATCACCGTGGACGCCGAGGAGATCGGCGAGGCGCGCTGGTTCACCCGCGAGGAGATGCTGGCCGCGATCGGCACGGGCGA
>DATBBI010000197.1:0-4534 GCA_036271115.1 Trebonia sp. | reverse complement strand
CCGCAGAACGCGCTCACCACCGATTCGACAGACGCGATCACCCGGATGTCGGCGGGCGTCCCGCCGACGAGCCGGAGCGCGGCGAACCGTTCCTCGCGCCGGTCGGCGGCGAGCCTGGTGGCGGTGCTGATCAGCACGAGCATGGGGAACAGCACCGCGAGCACGCCGACGCCGAACGCGTACCGGAAGAACGGGGTGAATACCTCGGACGCCGGCGCGGTCGAGATCGACGTGACCCACTGGGTGCCGGGGATCGCGCTGACCTGCGCCGGCGTGTGCCCGATGAAGATGGCCAGGTCGTCGGCACCGTTGAGTCCGGCCTGGCCGATCGTGCCGACCAGCCTGCCGGGGAACCGCGCGCCGAGCTCGCCGGCGGGCACGGTCCGCAGCAGCGCGGCGAGCGCGGGGGAGGCGTAGTAACCGCCCGCGGGCGGCAGGCGCGGAACGCCCGGTGGCACCGGGGCGTTCTGGCCGAGCGCGGCGACGTCCAGCCGGCTGATCGTCTGCCCCCGGTAGAAGTCCACGCTGTTGTTCCACAGGTCGCCGTGCGACGGAAGCGTCCTGGGAACGGCGGCGCCCTGGGTGCAGGACCAGCACGGCTGGCTGGCGTTGGCCTGGAAGGCGTGGAACTCGGCGAGCACGCCGAGCAGCAGCGCGACGCCGGCGGCGACCGCAGCCGCGGTGATCAGCAGCCTGAGCAGGCCCTCACGACCGCTGCGCAGGGCAAGTTGCAGGCTCAGGCGGATCATCGGGTCACGCGGGCCAGTCGGTGAGTCAGGAGAACGCTCACAAGAATGACTATACACTGAGTGTATATACGTAGCAAGTAGTGGCGGTCTAGCCAGTGGTGAAAAGGTGCGCCCTGGCCTAACGTCCCTGACAATCCGGGACGATGGCCATGCCAGGGCGGGATGACCGTCTCTATACCCGGCCGGGTATCCGCCGCATTCTGGGACCGTGACAAAGAGGATTGTGGTTCTAGGCGGCGGCACCGGGGGGACGCTTATCGCTAACCGGCTGCGGCGGATGCTGGGCCGCGGCGCCGCCGAGATCGCCGTGATCGACATCGATGACGAGCACGTTTACCAGCCTGGCCTGCTGTTCGTGCCGTTCGGGAAGGCCGAGCCCGGCAGCCTGACCCGGCCGCGGCGCCGCCAGTTCCATCCCGGCATCGCCTTCCGGCAGGCCTCCGTGGACCGCGTCGACCTGGACAGGAACGAGGTCCTGCTGGTCGGCGGGTCGTCCGTCGCCTACGACGTGCTGGTGATCGCCACCGGTGCGCGGCTGCTCCCGGAGGAAACCGATGGCCTTACCGGCCCGGGATGGATGGAGAAGGTTTTCACCTTCTACACCCTCGACGGCGCGGTCGCACTGCGGCGCGCGCTGGCGGAATTCGACGGCGGCCGGCTGGCCGTGGCGGTGCTGGACATGCCGGTCAAGTGCCCGGTCGCGCCGCTGGAGTTCTGCTTCCTCGCCGACGCCTACTTCCGCGAGCGCGGCATCAGGGACAAGGTCGACCTGACCTACGTCACCCCGCTCGACGGGGCGTTCACCAAGCCTGTGGCCAACCGCGAGCTCAGCGGGCTGCTCAAGGACAAGGGCGTGAGCGTCGTCACGGAGTTCACCACCGGTGAGGTGGACGGCGCGGGCGGGCGGCTGGTCTCCTTCGACGGCCGTGAGGTCCCGTTCGACCTGGCGGTGGTGATCCCGCTGCATGGCGGCCAGGCCTACGTCGAGCGCTCGCCGGGCCTGGGCGACGAGCTCGGCTTCGTGCCCGTCGACCAGCGGACGCTGCAGTCCAAGGCGCGGCCGAACGTGTTCGTGATCGGCGACGCCGCCGACATCCCCACGTCCAAGGCGGGCTCGGTGGCCCACTTCGAAGGTGAGGTCGCCGCCAGGAACATCGCCAGGTATCTCGCGGGCGAGCCGCTGGACGCGGCGTTCGACGGGCATACCAACTGCTTCATTGAAAGCGGTGCGGGCAAGGCGCTGCTCATCGACTTCAACTACGACACCGAGCCGCTCACCGGGCGCTTCCCCGGCCGGATCGGGCTGCCGCTGCTGCGCCAGTCCCGGCTGAACCACCTCGGGAAGCTGGCATTCGGCTGGCTGTACTGGCACGTGCTGCTGCCCGGCCGCGAGATCCCCGCCGTCGGCAGCCGCATGCCCGCCGCCGGCAAGCATCTGCCGCCGGCGGCATCGAGATAGAGGAAGGAAGCTCATGCCCACCGTGACCTACGCAGGCACCCGAGTCGCCGTCAACGACGAGGGATTCTTCACCGACCCCGCGCAGTGGCGCGAGGAGATGGCCCCGCTGCTCGCCCGCCAGGAAGGCATCACCGAGCTCACCGAACGGCACTGGCAGGTCATCAAGTTCATGCGGCACGAGTACGACATCAAGGGCACCGGCCCGACGGTCCGCGTGCTCGGTAAGACCTCCGGCGTGTCCGTCAAGGAGCTCTACCAGCTGTTCCCGCACGGGCCGGCGAAGGAAGCGGCGAAGATCGCCGGGATCCCCAAGCCCCGCGGCTGCGTCTGAGCCGGCCGCTGAAAGGAGCACAGTCACATGTCCGCGAAGATCGAGAAAGTCTCCATCATCATCTCCAAGGGCTCGCTCGACGGTGTCTACCCGGGCCTGATCATGGCCAACGGGGCCCGCGCCGAGGGAATAGAGGCGAACCTGTTCTTCACCTTCTTCGGCCTGGACGCCGTTCACAAGGCGCGGCACGAGCACATCAAGCTCGCCACCGTCGGCAACCCCGGCCTGCACCTGGCCACCTGGGCCGGCGGCCTGCCGGGCGTCTCCTCGGTCATGACCCACTACATGAACACCAAGATGGAGCAGCTCGACATCCCCTCCATCCCCGAGTTCATCGAGATGATCGCCGACACCGGCGCTGGCCTGTACGCGTGCAAGGCATCCGCCGACCTGTTCGGCATCACCAAGGCGGACCTGATCGATCAGGTCAAGGACATCATCACCGTCGGCGAGTTCTACGACATGGCCGCCGGCGGCGAGATCATCTTCACCTGACAGGTGCTACTCGAAGCGGACGTTGCCGGGGGACGTCATGCGGTGCAGCAGCGGCAGCGTCAAGCCGATCACGCCGAAGGCGACGGCCAGGCCGATGACCATCAGGGCGTAATAGTCCGACCCGAGCCGCGGGATCGCCGTCCCGGCAGGCGCGAGCCGGACGAATGCCAGGATCGACGTCCCGTAGGCGATACCCGCGGCCACCACCGTGGCGGCCAGCAGCGGGACTGCCGCTTCCAGCAGCACGACGCGGGACAGGACGCCGACCTGGGTGCCGCTCACCCGCAGCAGGGTGAACGGGCGCTTGCGGTCGACGAGCCCGCCGCCGACCGCGACCGCGAGGCTGCACCCGGCCACGATCAGGGTGAGCGCGACGGCGGCGTACACGATCTTCTCCAGTGTGGCCGCGCGGTTGAGCCGTATCTGGAGCGTCTCGCCGAACGTCCGCGGCGGCGTCGGCGCCGAGCCCTGGCCGGCGGCCGGCTGTGGCGCGGTGTTGACGGTCAGGTAGGTGCGGACCCGCTCCAGCGTGGCCGGGCTGTTGACCCGCACCAGGACTGTCTGCAGCGGCAGGCTGGACAGGTCGCCGGTATAAGCGGGGTTGGCCGAGCCGACGAACGGCTTGGTGTTGTACATGGGGTTGTCGTCGAACAGGCCGGAGTCGCTGGCCTGCACGGCCCGCAGGCCTGGTGCGCACTGGCCGAGCACCGCGAGGTCGCGCATCACCGCGCAGCTGACCGCCGTGTCACCGGGTCCGAGGCCCGGCCCGACGCTGCCGTCCGCGGCCGCCAGCGCGTACAGCGGGTACACCGTGGCGCCGGGGATCGCATTCAGCCCGCTGATCAGCTGCGCTCCCGCGTGCGGGTCGAGTCCCACCTGGTCAAGCAGCACGTTGCTGAGTGACGCGTTGGCCGGGCTCGCCTCTGTCGAGTTCACCGCGGGCACCAGGGTGCCCACCATCGTGCCGAGGAAAACGGCGAGCACGAGTCCGGTCACCGCGCGGAAGGCTGTCTTCGGGTTGTCGGCCAGCCGCCGGGTCGCCAGCAGCGCCGACGATCCGGGGGTGAGCCGGCCGAACAGCCGTGACGCGGCCGAGGTAAGCCACGGTCCGGCGATGACCAGGCCGACCATCGTGACGAGCAGGCCCGGGTAGGCCGGCGCGCCGATCGACGCGTGCGTGGTCTTCGACAGCCCGTACACATACAGCCCGACGCCCGCCACCAGCACGCTCAGCCGCCAGAAGGTCGGCGGCTTCCGCTTGGCGCGCCGGCTGACGCCAAGCGGCGAGATCTGCACCCGGCGCAGCGACAGCAGGGCCGCGGCGGCCGCGGCCGCCGGCACGCCGACGAGCATCCCGAGGTATCCCCAGACGGTCGGCGTCAGGTCGGACTCGAAGTACCGCGTGCCGACCAGCGCCGCGTCGGCGAGCGCCGGCCGGACCAGGAGGAACACCGCGATCCCCAGCACAGCCCCGCAGAACGCGCTCACCACCGATTCGAC
>DATBBI010000196.1:0-4044 GCA_036271115.1 Trebonia sp. | reverse complement strand
TGTCCAGGTTGGAGCTCTCGCTGATGGTGATCCGCTGCTCGGCGCCGGTGTCTTTGTCGCGGGCGGAGACGTTCAGGATCCCGTTGGCGTCGATGTCGAAGGTGACCTCGATCTGCGGCTCGCCGCGTGGCGCCGGGCGGATGTTCTCCAGCCGGAACCGGCCGAGCACCCGGTTGTCGGCTGCGCGCTCACGCTCGCCCTGCAAGACCACCACGTCAACTGCGGTCTGGTTGTCCGCGGCGGTGCTGAAGGTCTCGGTGCGGCGGGTGGGGATGGTGGTGTTGCGCTCGATGACCTTGGTCATGACGCCGCCGAGCGTCTCGATGCCCAGCGACAGCGGGGTGACATCGAGCAGCAGCACGTCCTTCATCTCTCCCTTGAGGACGGCGGCCTGCACCGCGGCGCCCAGCGCCACCACCTCATCGGGGTTGACCGTCATGTTCGGGTCCTTGCCGCCGGTCAGCTTGCGCACCATGTCCTGCACGGCCGGGGTCCGGGTGGCCCCGCCAACCAGGATCACCTCGTCGATATCGGCGACCGTGAGCTTCGCGTCGGCGATGGCCTGGCGCACCGGCGCGGCCGTGCGCTCCACCAGGTCGGCCGTGAGCTGGTCGAACTTCGCCCGGGTCAGCGTCGTGTTCAGATGCTTGGGGCCGGTGGCGTCCGCGGTGATGAACGGCAAGCTGACCGGGGTCTGGGTGACCGACGACAGCTCCACCTTGGCCTTTTCTGCGGCCTCGAACAGCCGCTGCAGCGCCTGCGGGTCGGCCCGCAGGTCGATGCCGTTGTCCCGCTGGAACTCGTCGGCCAGGGAATCCACGATCCGGCGGTCGAAATCGTCCCCGCCGAGGTGGGTGTCGCCGGAGGTGGCGCGGACCTCGACCACACCGTCGCCGATGTCGAGGATGCTCACGTCAAAGGTCCCGCCGCCCAGGTCGAACACCAGCACCGTCTCGTTGCCCTTTTTGTCCAGGCCATAGGCGAGCGCGGCGGCGGTCGGCTCGTTGATGATCCGCAGCACTTCGAGCCCGGCGATCCGGCCGGCGTCCTTGGTGGCCTGGCGCTGTGCGTCGTTGAAGTAGGCGGGGACGGTGATGACGGCCTCGGTGACCTTCTCGCCGAGGAACTTCGCGGCATCGGCGGCCAGCTTGCGCAGGACCAGCGCGGAGATCTCCTCCGGTGCGTACTGCTTGCCGCCGACCTGGAACCGGGCCGCGCCGTCCGGTCCCGCCACCACGTCGTAGGAGACCGCCTCACGCTCAGTGGCGACCTCGTCATAACGCCGCCCGATGAACCGCTTGGCGGAGTAGATCGTCCCCTTCGGGTTCAAGATCGCCTGCCGGCGGGCAAGCTGCCCCACCAGGCGCTCACCCGTATCGGTAAAAGCCACCACCGAAGGCGTCGTCCGCGACCCCTCGGCGTTGGGGATCACTGTCGGCTTTCCCGCCTCGGTCGCGGCGATCACCGAATTGGTGGTGCCCAGATCGATCCCGACTGCTACCGCCATCGCTACCTCCTGGCCGTTTCAGGGCAGCCGCCGCCGACCCCGCCAACCGGGCGGCGGTCACCTCAGCGCGGTACGGCGCCTCATCCCGAGGCTCACAGCCGTGGGCAGGCGGCCACATCGTCAGGTCAGCTAGTTCAGGCCAGGCGGCGGCCAGCCCGGGGCAAGACCACCCGGTCTGAGGATGTGTGCGCCGCCGCGCCCCGGAAGCCTGGGAGGCGCCCAGCGCACGACGACGGCCCGCCGTCCCGGGCCACCAGGAGGCATGGCATGACAGTCACCTACGACCCGCACCTCAGCCTGGTCCGGCCGGTCGTGCCGCGCACACCCGGCGGCTGCGAGGACTGCCTACGCGTCGGCTCCTCCTGGGTGCACCTGCGGCTCTGCCTGACGTGCGGCCACGTGGGATGCTGCGACTCATCGCCGCTGCGCCACGCCCGGGCCCACGCCTACGCCGACGGTCACCCGATCGTCGCGTCGCTGGAACCCGGCGAGGACTGGCGGTGGTGCTATGCCGACCAGGCCTATGTCTGATCCCGAGGAGACGCCCGACGTCTACGGGGGGTACCCCAGGCTGAGCGACGCGCAGATCGCGGTCCTGGCCACGCTGGGTGAGCGCCGCGGCGCCCCGGCAGGCCAGGTCCTGGTCGCCGAGGGCAGCCGGACATGCGACTTCTACCTGGTTCTCCGCGGCATGGCCGCGGTCATCGAGGGACACGGCAGCGCGGATGAGCGTGTGATCAGCAAGCACGGCCCGGGGCGTTTCCTCGGCGAGCTCAGCCTGCTCCGCGGCGAGGTCGTGCCCTACACCATCACCATGGCCGAGCCCGGGGAGGTGCTGGTCGTCCCGGCCGGGCGGCTGCAGGAGCTGGTGACGCGGGACCCCGTGCTCGGCAGCCTGATCCTGCAGGCCTACCTCATCCGGCGGTCGATCCTGATCGGGCTCGGCGTGGGCATGCGGATCGTCGGGTCGCACTTCTCGGCGGACACACGCCGCCTGCGCGAGTTCTGCGCCCGCAACCGCCTCCCGCACCGGTGGATCGACCTGGAAGAAGATCCCGGAGCCGAGGAGCTGCTGCACCGGCTGAACGTCCCGCCGGAGCGCACCCCGGTGGTGATCCTGCCGGGCGGCAAGCTGCTGCGCAATCCGGCCGACTCCGAACTGGCCGCTGCGCTGGGGATGACAGCACCCGTCCCGTCCCGCGCGGTCTGCGACCTGGTGGTGGTCGGCGCCGGCCCCGGCGGGCTGGCGACGGCGGTCTATGCCGCGTCCGAGGGCCTCGTCACCATGGTGCTCGACGCTGTCGCGACCGGCGGCCAGGCTGGCACCTCGCCGCGGATCGAGAACTACCTCGGCTTCCCATCCGGGATCTCCGGTGCCGAACTGGCCGACCGGGCACTCATCCAGGCCCGCAAGTTCGGCGCCGGGATCTGCGTGCCCGCGCCCGCGACGGGCATCTCCCAGGCCGACGGGGGCTACCGGATAACACTCGCCGACGGGACGACGGTCAGCGGGCGGATGGTGGTGGTCGCGACCGGCGCCCGTTACCGCCGGCTCGATGTGCCCGGCCTGGCCGCTTTCGAGGGGACGAGCGTCTACTACGCCGCCACCCAGGTGGAAGCGCTGCGGTGCCAGAACGATCCGGTCGTCGTGGCCGGCGGCGGCAACTCGGCCGGCCAGGCCGCGCTGTTCCTCGCCGGCCAGGCTTCCCACGTCAGCCTGCTCATGCGCGGCGGTGATCTCACCGCCAACATGTCCCGCTACCTGGCCGACCGGCTCCAGCGGAGCACGGTCGACGTGCTGCTGCACACCGAGGTGCGGGAAGCCATCGGCGACGGGTCGCTGGAGCAGCTGGTGGTCGAGGACAACCTGTCCGGTGCCCGCCGCACGATCGACGCGCGGGCTCTGTTCGTGTTCATCGGCGCGGTGCCCAGCACGGACTGGCTGGACGGACAGCTCGCCCTCGACGAGGACGGGTTCGTGCTCACCGGCCGCGAGGCCGGCCCCGGGCCCGAGTCCGGTCCCGGCGAGACCGGGGCGGCGGGACGGCGGCTGCTGCTGGAAACCAGCTGGCCGGGCGTATTCGCGGCGGGAGATGTACGGAGCGGGTCGACCAAACGGGTCGCGTCCGCGGTAGGCGAGGGTGCGATGGCCGTGCGCCTGGCTCACGAGCGGGCCCGGGCCGCGGCGGAGACCGAGCCCGCGAGGCCGGTCAGCGTGCCGGTCTAGCCAGAGGAGTCAGGTGTGTTGCAGGCCCGGTTGAACCTGATCACCGCGGATCCGCTCCGCCTGGGTGACTCGGTCAAATTCATTGAGAACGATGTCCGCCCGGCGGTCGAGGACGAGCTGGGCAGTATGGGAATGTCGTTGTACACCAACCCGGAACTCGGCGTGGCGGTGCTGACGTCGTTCTGGGTGTCGCGCGACGCGCTGCGGCACAGCGAGGAGGTGGCCCGGCCAAGGCGCCGCGAGGCGATCAAGCGCGCCGCGGGGACCGTCTCCGTTGAGAGGTACCGGGTGCCGGTGTTCGAGCGCAAGG
>DATBBI010000195.1:0-7446 GCA_036271115.1 Trebonia sp. | reverse complement strand
CGGGGCACGATCCCGCCCGAGGCGCTGCACAAGTCCACCGACAGCACCAGCCTCAGCGACGTGGCCTGGTACACCACGCCCGAGGGCTCCCGGATCGGCCTGATCGACACGCAGGGCGACTCCACCGGCGGCGTCATCATCGCCTGGGTGGTCATCGGCGGCGCGGACGGCTTCGTGATCAACCCGGCCCAGTTCTTCTTCAACGACGGCGCCTTCACCGACAAGGGAGTCCTCCAGCCTCCCGCGACCGCCACCGGCTACCGGGTAGGGCCAGGCACCCAGTACCAGTTCACCGTCGACTACAGCCACCTTGGCTCCGACCCGAACGCGGCCAAGGGCAGCGGCGGCTTCGTGTACGCGCCTGGCAACCCGGTCGCCCTCTGGCGGTAGCGCGGTAGTGCGGTAGTGGCGTGACGACAACGCGGTAATGATGCGGTCATGGTGCGGTAATACGGGGATTGCGGCACCGGCCGGCCGTGTGGTCCGCTGGTAGGGCGACGACGCCCCGTCGCCTGACGGCGGGAGGAAACAGGGATGAAAGTCAGCCTGTTCGAGCAGGTGCCATATCGCTACATTCCGGACGACTACGGAGACCACAACAGCTCGGTCGTGACCGCGCCGTACCAGGTCGTCGACCCGGACCGGATGCACGAGTCCATCTTCTCCGCGTACGCCGAACTGCTGCACGGAGTGCGGTCCGGCTTCGACGGCATCGTGGTGACCGAGCACAGCCAGTCCTCCTACGACGTCTCGCCGAACCCGACCCTGCTCGCCTCGGCCGTGGCCTGCGCGGCGCAGGCGGAGGGCTTGGACCCGGCGATCGCGGTGCTCGGCCGCTCGCTCGGCAAGACCCGCGAGCCGCTGAAGATCGCCGAGGAGTACGCGCTGCTCGATTGCATCAGCGGCGGCCGGCTGATCGCCGGCTTCCCCGTCGGGCTCAGCTACGACGCGAACCTCAACGCCTCTCTCCCCGCGATCGAGACCCGCGACCGCGCCCGTGAGCATCGCGAGCTGATCCTCAAGGCGTGGACCTCGCCCAGTCCGTTCCCCTGGAACGGCCGCTTCGAGAAATACGGCGCGGTGAACATCTGGCCGCGGCCCATCCAGCAGCCGCACCCGCCGGTCTGGGTCCCCGGCACCGGCTCGCCGGGGACGCTGCGGGACATCCTCCGCAACGACTACGCGTTCGTGTACCTGAGCTGGGACGGGCCGAAGCTCGTCGGGCGCCACGTCTTCGACCGCTACTGGACCCTGGCGGAGGAGACGGGCCGGGACCGCAATCCGTACCGGCTGGCCTTCCTCCAGGTGGTCGCCGTCGCCGAGACCGACGAGCGAGCGGAGAAAGAGTACGCCAGCCACCTGATGTCGCTGTACCACTCCGGCCTCGGCGCGATCCCTGGCACCGCCATGGCCGTGCCCGGCTACGCCGAGCCCGCCGCGATCGAGGCCATGCTGCGGGCCGGCGGGCCCGACGGGATGCTCGCGCGGATGCGGACGGCGACCTACAAGGACATCGTCGACAGCCAGGTCGCTATCGTCGGCAGCCCGGCAACGGTCGCCGACCAGCTCGAAGCGTTCGTCCGCGAGTTCCGGATCGGCAACCTGCTCGTGATGATGCAGAACGGCTCGATGCCGCGCGCGCTGACCGAGAAGAACATCTCGCTGTTCACCGCCGAGGTACTGCCGCGGCTGCGGCCGATCTGGGACGACGAGGGCTGGGAGCACCGCTGGTGGCCGCGCGCGGCCGCGCCGGCGGCGGCGGGGACGGCCGGGACGGAAGCGCGATGAGCCTAACTCCGATGGACGTGCGCGATGAGGCGGTCCAGGTCTGGGACGGCCGGCTGCGGCTGCACGTCAAGGTCACCGGCGACGGGCCGCCGCTGCTGTACTTCCATCCGCTGTCCGGGCTGGCCTGGAATCCGCTGCTGAGCCAGCTGGCCGCGCGGCACACGGTGTACGCGCCTGAGCACCCCGGCACCTCGCCAGGCGACCCGCACGCGATCTCTGAGGTGCAGACGTTCTGGGAACTGCTGCTCGTCTACGAGGAGCTGATCCGGGCGCTCGGGCTCGACCGTCCTGTTGCGGTCGGCCAGTCGTTCGGCGGCATGGTCGCGGCCGATCTCGCGGCGAGCTTCCCGCAGCTCTTCGGCAAGCTCGTGCTGATGTCACCGCTTGGCCTGTGGCGCGACGACGCGGCGATCCCGCTCATGGCGATGGTGGCGGGACCGCCCGAGGACATGCCGAAGTACCTGTTCGCCCACCCGGACAGCGAAGCGGCCCGGGCGGTCATGGCCCTGCCCGGCGATCCCGGGCTGATCCCGAAAGCGATCGCGCAAGGCGCGTGGAACGTCGGCTGCACGACCAAGTTCGCCTGGCCGATCGCCGACCACGGGCTCGGCCGCCGGCTGCACAGGATCGGCGTTCCCACGTTGATCGTCTGGGGCCGCGAGGACGCGCTCATCCCCGTCGCCTACGCGGAGGAGTTCGGCAGCCGCATCGCGGGCAGCCAGGTGGAGGTGATCGACGACTGCGGCCACGTTCACCAGGCGGATCAGCCCGAGCGCACCTGGACCGCGATCAGCAAGTTCCTGGACAGCTGACGGCGGTCAGCCCGGGCTGACGGCCGCCGGTTAACGCAGCTGGCACGCCAGGTCCACGACGCCCGGCAGCGACAGCAACCGCCCCGGCGGCGGCGCCTGAATGCCCTCGCGAAGCGTCCAGTGGTCCATGTAGACGCCGGCCGGCAGCCAGTAGTCGTCGCCCGGCAGGTTGTCGCAGATCACGACGAACCCCTCGCCCCTGCCTCCGCGGGTCCCCGGCAGCGGCACCCAGAACGAGAGCCCGGTGCTCCGGGTCACGAGCGGAACGATGTCCACGATCTGTCCCCACTCGACGTACTCCCACAGGCGGCCGTCCTCGAGCGGGCTGCTCGTGAACGGCGGCCATTCCCGCAGGGCGCTGGTGCCCGCCATCGGCATGACCCGGATCTCGGGGAACGGTACCGGGGTGTCCCAGGTCCCCGGGTGCGGGCTGTGCACCGCGAGCATCACGGTGACCTGGCAGTCGGTCACCCAGCCGAGCAGCGCGCCGTCGTGCGGGAGCGGCATTCCGGTGCTGATCACCTGGCCGGTGACGCCGGAGACCTGTTCACCAGGACGGATCTCCTGGCTGGCGCCCTGGGAGTCGTTCCACGACCTGATGACGAAGGCGTCGTCGTCGACGTGGGTGAGCACGTAGAACCCGGCCGATCCGGCCGCGCGGCTCATCAGGACCATCGACGGGTATCCGCCGTTCGCGGGGTGCGGCGTGACCGCGAGTGGGTAGCATCGGAAGAGCCGAAGGCACGCCGCGAAGGATGCCGCACCGGATAGGGCCTTAACAAACACGCTCTGCTCCTTGTTTCGGCAGGTGGGGACCGCAATCGCAGCCCTTTGCCGCTTGCATCACAAATGCTCATGCAACTTGCACCGGGAAGACATCGGTCACTTGACGTATATCGATTCCGCCCGGTGCCGATGCCCGTAAGCTGGCGCGGACGGCCCCGTCCGGCGTGAGGAGAACTCGCCACAATGTCGCAGCGACGTGTGCTTTTCGGCGCAAGCCTTGGCCAGTGGAACGGCGCGGATGCCGGTAACGTGCCTGGCGTCCTGGAGATTGCGGCGGCGGCCGACCGCGGCGGCCTCGACATGTTCACCGTCGCGGATCACCTGTATTTCGGCGACAAGCTGGACGCCTACTCCGCGGTCGGGTTCCTGCTCGGCCGCACCAGCACCATCTCAGGGGCCGTGATCGTGACCAACCTGCCGACGCGGTCCGCGCCCGTGCTGGCGCGCACGATCAGCTCGCTGTCCGCGCTGTCAGGCGGCCGCGTCATCCTCGGGATGGGCGCCGGGGCGATCTGGGACATGATCCCCCAGCTTGGCATCCCGCGGCTGACCCCTGGCGCCGCGGTGCGCGCGCTGGAAGAGGCGATCACGCTGATCAGGTCGCTGTGCGGCGGCGGCGAGCCGGTCACGTTCGACGGCTCGTTCTACCAGGTGACCGGCCTTCAGCCGGCCCCGGTCCCGGCGCCGCCCATCTGGACAGGCTCGATCGGCCCCAGGTCGCTCGCGGTGACCGGGCGGGCCGCCGACGGCTGGGTCCCTTCGATGGGGTCGGACTGGCTGAGCGCAAGGTACCGCGAGTCGCGGCCGCTGATCGACGCGGCCGCCGTCGAGGCGGGCCGGGATCCGGCCGGCGTCGCGAACATCTTCAACTTCGGCGGCCGCATCACATCCGGTCCGCTCGCGCAGAACCGCGATGACGACGGGCGCTGGATTGGCGGGTCAGCGCAGCAGTGGATCGAGGAGATGACCTCGGCGGTCCTCGAGCACGGGGCGGGCGGCTTCATCTACCGCAGCACGGATGACACCCCCGCGCCGGTGGCGGTGGCCCGCTTCGCGCAGGAGATCGTGCCCGCGGTCCGCGAGGCGGCCGGCCGGGCCTGACCGTCTTGACCGGTCGCCGTGGCCGCTCCCTGCGGCGCGACATCGCTTCGGCGCAAACGCCAGCGTGACTCGCCGCATCCCCCCCAAGGCGGTCCGGCCACGGCGACCGGGGCACAATTGTGCCAGCCGGCTCCTCACTAACCGGCAGACACAAGGCACAAACGGCATGCGAGTCATGTCGCTGCACTTACCGGGACAAATGGGACCACGGTAAGCGCCAAGGTGCCTAACAGGCAGCAGGTTAAACTTGCTCAGGGCTACAGTGCATCATCACAATTGTGTAGGTATATGTGTAGATGCATTCCTTCCGAATGAGGTAGCGGACATAAGCTCATCCCTGCCCCAGGAACCTAACAGCTTTGTCGGCCGTGAGCGGGAGCTCGACGAGCTGGGCAAGCTCGTGGGCCGAACCCGCATGCTCACGCTGACGGGTCCTGGCGGCATCGGGAAGACCAGGCTGGCGCTGCGCGTGCTGACCACCGTGGCCGCCGAGTTTACCGACGGGGCCTGCTATGTGGACCTGGCCGACCTGACCAATCCGGACCTGGTGCCCGCCCGCGTCGCGTCCGCCGCGGGTGTCGCGGAGGAAAGCGGCCGGCCGCTGCTCGACACGCTGGCCGACGCGCTGCATCTGCGCAGGCTGCTGCTCGCGCTCGACAACTGCGAGCACCTGCTCGACGCCTGCGCCCGGCTGAGCCAGCGGCTGCTGGCGAGCTCGGCTGAGCTGCGGCTGCTGGCCACCAGTCGCGAGCCGCTGCGGGTCGCCGGTGAGACGGTCTGGGCGGTGCCCCCGCTGCCCGTTACCGCCACCGGCACGTCTCCAGGGGATGCTGTCCAGCTTTTTTCCGAACGGGCGCAGGCTGCTGCCCCAGGTTTCGAGCTCACCACGGAAAACGCCGGCGCCGTCGCGGACCTTTGCCGTTCCCTCGACGGGATCCCGCTGGCGATCGAGCTGGCCGCCGCCCGGGTCCGCACGCTCACCGTCGACCAGATCCGGATGCGGATGCCCGACAGGTTCGGGCTGCTGACGCTCGGGGACCGGGCCGCGCCGCCGCGCCAGCGGACGCTGCGCGCCGCGATCGACTGGAGCCACGACCTGCTGTCGCAGCGGGAGCAGGTGCTGCTGCGACGGCTGTCGTACTTCGCCGGCTGGTCGGTCGAGATGGCGGAGCGGGTCTGTGCGGACGAGCAGGTGCCGGCCGGAAGCGTGCTGGACACGCTGGGCGCCCTGCTGGACAAGTCGCTGGTGATCCGCGAGCCGGCGGTACTCGGCCAGGCCCGGTTCCGGATGCTCGACACGATCCGCGAGTACGCGGCGGACCGGCTTGCCGCGGCGGGCGAGGCGGCCGCCATCGCCAGCAGGCTCCGCGATTACGTGCTCCCCGTGGCGGAGCGGAACTTCGCGGTCGGCATGGCGCTGGTCCCCGCGCCGTGGCAGGACCGGGTGGACGTGTTCCGCAGGTACGACGTGGACGCGCGCAACGTCTGGCTGGTGCTGAGCCAGTGCCTCGACGACGGCGACGTCGGGACCGGGCTGCGGATCTGCACCGCTATCCGGCCCTGCATGCTGGTCCGCGGCGAGTTCGCGATGGGCTGTGAGTGGGTAGACGCGTTCCTCGCCAGGGACGAGGCGGCCGACGTGCCCCCGGGCATCCGCGGCCCGGCGCTGATCGGCCGTGCGCAGCTCACGCTGTCGAACGACCCGGCAGCCGCTGAGCCCGCGGCGCTGGCGGGGCTGGACCTGTGCAGGGACGCCGGGGATGACTTCTGGACCGCCGCCGGGCTGAACCTGCTCAGCGAGATCGCCGTGCACACCGGGCGGCCGGACCAGGCGGAGGAGTTCGGCAGGGAGGCGGCCTGGATCGCCGAGGCGGCGGGCGACCGCTGGAACGAAGGCTGGGCGCTCGGCATCCGGGCCGCGGTGGCCGGGCTGCGCGGCCGGATGCGCGAGGCGGCCGAACTGGCCGGCGCGTCGGTCGACGTCATGCGCGCCATCGACCACCGCTGGGGTGTCGCGCGCGCCCAGCTCGGTCTCGGCGACCTGGCGCGAGTGCG
The DNA here is from genome assembly GCA_036271115.1 of Trebonia sp. Taxonomy (GTDB): domain Bacteria; phylum Actinomycetota; class Actinomycetes; order Streptosporangiales; family Streptosporangiaceae; genus Trebonia. The sequence continues at coordinate 904 of DATBBI010000195.1, read as the reverse complement.
CGGCGACTTCGCCGATGCCCGCCAGCGGTACATGGAGGCGCTGGCGTACCTGCGGGAGATCAATGCCCGGCCGGAGATAGCGCGCTGCCTGTCCGGTCTCGGCCGCGTGGCGACCGAGGCAGGGGCGACCACGCTCGCCAGGGAGCACCTCACGGAAAGCCTGCGGCTCAGCCGGGACACCGGAACGCGCATCGGGGTGGCGCGCGGCCTCGAGTCGTTCGCCGCGCTCGCGGTCCGCGAAGATGAGCCGGAACGTGCCGTGCTGCTCGCCGCCGCCGCTGCCGCGCTGCGCGAGACGGCTGGCTTGCCTCCGCTGTCCGGCGCGCGGGCCGAACGCTACCTCGCCCCCGCCCGCCATCTCGGCGACGCCGCCGTCGCCGAGCTGTGGGCGCGCGGCCTGGAGCTGTCGCCGGCGGCGGCGATCGCCTTCGCGCTTGAGCCGCCGGCGGCGCCTGCGACGGCGGCGGAGTCCGCGGGTGCGGCGCTCGCGGCGATCGCCATGGCCGTGACGCCCTCGCCGCCCAGCGCGCTGACGCCCAGGGAACTGCAGATCGCCAAGCTCGTCGCCGACGGGCGCAGCAACAAGGGCATCGGCGCCGAGCTTGTCATCAGCCCGGCGACGGTGGCCAGGCACATCGCCAACATCATGGCCAAGCTGGGCTTCCGGTCGCGCGCCCAGATCGCGGCCTGGATCGCCGACCGCCGGTTACCGGTTCCGAGCCTCCCGGGCGCGGGCCTCTTCTATGGTCAGCTCTGCCGCCGGGTCGGCCTCGAGCCGCTCGTCAGGGATCGGCTTGCCGCTGAGCACCGAACGCCCGTACGTACCCGCGTCGAGCCGCGCCAGCGCCCGGTCGATCGCGTCGAGCCGGTCCTGCAGTTCCTCGGCGACGGCCTCGTCGTTGCC
>DATBBI010000194.1:0-5438 GCA_036271115.1 Trebonia sp. | reverse complement strand
GCTGGTCCTGCTCGCGCTGCTCGCCGCGGCGTGCTCGGCCACGTCGTCGGCGCTCGGCCTGAACCTGAAGCAGATCGGCAGCCTGGCCGCCGTGGTCACTGGGGTGCAGCTGCCGCTCACGCTGCTGTCCGGCATCCTGCTTCCGCTGTCCCTCGGGCCGGAATGGCTGCAGGTGCTCGCTCACCTCAACCCCATGTACTACGCCGTCCAGGCGTCGCGGTCGCTGGCCGCGGGAGCGGTGCTCACCGGCACCGTCGGCCTCGGGTTCCTGGTAACCGGCGCCGCGGCCGCGCTGGCGCTGTGGTGGGGTACCCGCAGCTACCAGCGCGCGATGGCGTTATCGCCGGTGCGGGTACGGTGACTGCCGTGGAGATCATGACCAGCGCCGGCCCGGCGCACGTGGTGGTCGAAGAGCCCGCGGGGCGGCCGCGCTTCCTGGTCGTGCTCACCCACGGGGCCGGCGGAACGCCGGACACCGCGGACGTGCTCGCGGTCCGGGACGCCGCCGGCGGGCTCGGCGCGGTCACCGCGCTGCTCACCCAGCCGTACCGGGTCAGGGGCGGCCGCGCGCCGGGATCGGCGGCCAGGCAGGACGCCGCGTGGACGGAGATCGTGGCGGCGCTCAGCGACAGCCGCCTGCCGCTGGTGCAGGGCGGCCGCAGCAACGGGGCGCGGGTCGCGTGCAGGACCGCGCGGCAGGTGGGTGCCATCGGCGTGATCGCGCTGGCGTTCCCGCTGCACCCGCCGGGTCAGCCCGGCAAGTCACGGGACGCGGAACTGCGCGCAGCCGGGACGAGAGTGCTGGTGCTGAACGGAGACCGGGATCCCTTCGGGATCCCCGAGCCGGACGACGCCACCCGCGTCGTCGTGCTCCCGGGGGAAACTCATGCCCTCTCGAAGAATCCGGCGGCGATCGGCGAAGCCGTCGCCCGCTGGCTGGGCACGCTCCCCGGGATTGGCAGCCGGCCGCCCTCTGTCAGCGGCCAGGCGCCCCCCAGGTAGCTGGCCTGGTCAGGCCGCGGGGGCCTGGGGGCCGGAACAGTTCGGACGGTGCGGGGCGATGGTTGCCCCATTGGGCAGTAGTTCACCGGTGTCGTCGAAGATGACGACACCGTTGCAAAGCAGGCTCCAGCCCTGCTCTGGGTGACTCGCTATCGTGTGTGCCGCTTCGCGGTCGGGTGCTGATGCATCCGGGCAAGGCGGATTGTGCGGGCACATGTCAGTGCCTCCTGGTTTTCTTCTGCAGACTACGGTCTTCGTACCACTTGACTTGGCGCGTGACACCCCGCGACTGCGGCTGTCGCGCGCTTGCCCCTCACCAAGTGGCCTAGACCACTTACCCCAACTCTGCCCCGCTACGCCAGTTCGCGCAAGCAACTTGGCGGCGGTTTGAGCTTTGTTTTCTGTTTATTGATACGCGCAGGCCACGGCGATGGTTCACACCTCCGGGACCGCTCACCGGGGTGTTGCGCGACTGTTATCGCGCCGCGTCCGTGCCGTCACTGCCGATCTGGCCGTCCCCGTAAGAACTGCCAATAATTCTACTGAACGGTCGCGCCTGACTCTGTCACTCGACCATTATCAGCCCGCGGCGGGGCGCCGGGCGTGAGGTTCTGTTTCCCGGCGTGTCAACCATCCCTGGGCAGACCGCGTCGGGCTAGACAGCCGGCTCGCGCGGCACCTGGGGGATGTGGTTCATCCGGTGGTTCTCGCGCAGCGTCAGCAGCCGCTCGGCTTCCCTAGTCAGCGTCCGGACGGCCGGCAGGGCCCTGGCCTTGCGCGCGAAGATCCTGTCCTCGTAGCCGCGGGGGCCGATCTCGGCGCGCTGCGCAGCGTAGCTGGCCCGCATCGCGGCCGTGAGCGCAGCGTCGAGGTCCGTCGCCAGCCGGTGCAGCTCGGTGACCGCGGCGCGGCGCTCCTGCCCCTGCCGCAGCGCGATATCCGCCGCGCGCGCCGCGTCGAGCAGGCTGTCGCGCTGCGCCGCCGCGGAGACGTCCGCCGCGTACCTGTCCAGCGCCTCCTGGCTGGGCTTGTAACTCCCGGGCTTGTGCATCCGTGTTCCGTACCTCCGTGTCGGCCCGCACCGTAGGTTACGCCAGCGCCGAGACTAGCGCTGCGGCGGCTCCCCGGTTGCGCGGCAGGCGTCCGCTACCGCGGCGCGCAGCGTGGCCGCCGGCGTCCCGAGGGCGGCGAGGACGGGCGGCACCAGCCCGGTGGTGAGCGACAGCAGGCTCAGCGCCAGGAGCTCCACGCCGATCTGCGGATCGTGCCGGGCCTCCTGCTCGGCGCGGGCGCCCATCACGCAGCGGATCACGTCCGGGCTGTGCGGGAGGAACACCCCGTTGGCGTGGACGCCGGGACCTTGACGGCGCGGGTCCCAGCGCGGTCGGGTCGTCGCGCGCGGCCGGGCCGCGTGCCCGGCCCTGCTGAGGGCCTCGAGGCCGAACGTCTCGGTCATCCGGTCCCGCACCGCGTCGACGTCGATCCCGACGGCGGCGAGTGCGTTCCTGTCCAGGTCGCCGAACAGCCCGCCGCCCGATAGCCGGACCACCTGCTCTTCGACGCGCTCCGGCGTGACCCCGTGCTCGCGCAGCGCGGCGGCGGCCGGGTGATCGGCGCCGGCCAGGGCGATCAGCCAGTGCTCGCAGCCGACGTAGGGGAGGCCGAGCCTCCTGGCGTACTCGAAGCCGCCAATCGGGATCGCCCGGGCTTCCTTGGTCAGCAGCGGGGCGACCGGCTGCCTGCGGCGCCTGATCATCCGAGCCTCCCTGCCCGCTTGCCGTGCTTCCTGTGCACGGTCTGCTTGGTGACCCCGAGCCGGACGGCGATGTCCTGCCAGGACCACCCGAGCCGCCGCGCGTTGTCGACCTGCAGGATCTCCAGCCGTTCTGTCAGCATCCGCAGGGCGGCCACGGCCCGCAGCCCCACGTCCGGGTCGGTGCTCCCGGCGGCCTCGGCGATTTCGGCGCTGGTCTCCACGCTGTCAGCATATGCTGACGTATATCCGCCGTCAACAAAAGCTGACGCTCGGGCCGTCGGGCATTATTGAGCGGTGGCTGATGCCGACGACGTGCGCCGCCTCGCGCTGTCCCTGCCTCACGTGGAGGAGATCGACAGCGACGGCTTCGACTTTCGGGTAGGAGGCAAGGGCTTCGTCTGGTCCTATCCCGAGCGTCAGCCTGGCAAGCCCCGCGTCATCAGGGCGGATATCGCGGTGCTCTACGTCGGTGACGAGGCCGAGAAACAGGCCCTGCTGCTCGGCGAGCCGCGGCTCTTCTTCACTGCGCCCGGGTATGACGGCTGGCCGCTGGTGATGCTGCGGCTGGCGGAGGTGGACGGCGGCCGCCTGGCGGAACTCGTGACCGACGCGTGGCGAATGCGGGCGCCTGAAGCGCTCATTGTCGAGCTGGGCGAAGAGTGAGGCGGAAACGGAGGTGAGGTCGTGAACGGTGCGCAGGCGCTTATCAGGACGCTGGCCGGGTGCGGGGTGGAGGTGTGCTTCGCTAACCCGGGGACGTCGGAGATGCACTTCGTGGCCGCGCTGGACACGGTGCCGGAGATGCGCGGGGTGCTGTGCCTGTCCGAGGGCGTGGTCACCGGCGCCGCGGACGGCTACGGGCGGATGACGGGCCGGCCGGCGGCGGTCTTGCTGCACCTCGGTCCCGGCCTGGGCAACGGGCTGGCGAACCTGCACAACGCGCGCCGCGCGAGAACGCCGCTGCTCGCGGTGGTCGGCGACCACGCCACCTATCACAAGCGGCTGGACGCGCCGCTCGAGTCCGACATCGAATCGCTCGCCAGGCCGGTTTCCGTGTGGGTCCGCCGGTCGCTGCGCGCTGAGGACGTGGCTGCCGACGCCGTTGACGCCGTCGCGGCGGCCTGCGCTCCGCCCGGCGGGGTGGCGACGCTGATCCTGCCTGCGGACGTGTCGTGGACCGACGGCGCGCAGCCCGCGGCTCCGCGCCCGCCGCGGCGGCCGGCCCCGGTCCCCGATGAGGTCACGGGGTCCGCCGCGAGAGCGCTGCGCAGCGGTGAGCCGTGCGTCATCCTGCTCGGCGGGGCCGGCGTGCGGGAGCCGGCCCTGGACGCGGCGAGCCGCGTCGCGGTCGCCACCGGCGCCCGGCTGTTCAGCGAGACGTTCCCGGCCCGGCAGGAACGCGGCGCCGGCCTCCCCGCCGTAGATCGGCTCGCCTACCTGGCCGAATTCGCGACCGCGCAGCTCAAGGGAGCACGCCACCTCATCCTCGCCGGTGCGCGTTCCCCGGTCTCGTTCTTCGCCTACCCCGGGCTGCCCGGGTCCCTGGTCCCCGACGGCTGCGAGGTGCACGTCCTTGCCGAGCCGGGCGACGACGTCACCGGAGCGCTGGCGTCGCTGGCCGACGCGGTCGCCGCCGGCGCCGCGCCCGCCGCCCAGCCGGCCGAGCGGGCGGCGCTGCCCGACGGTGACCTAACCGCCGAGACCGCGGCGGCGGTCATCGGCGCCCTGCTGCCCGAGGGGGCGATCGTCTCCGACGAGTCGGTCACCACCAGCGTGTACCTGGCGGCGGCGACCGCCGGCGCCCCGCCGCACGACTGGCTCACGCTGACCGGCGGCGCGATCGGCCAGGGCCTGCCGCTGGCGGCCGGCGCGGCGATCGCCTCCCCAAGGCGGCCGGTCATCGCGCTGGAAGCCGACGGGAGCGCCATGTACACGATCCAGGCGCTGTGGACGTACGCGCGGGAAGGCCTCGACGTCACCACGGTCATCTTCAGCAACCGCCGGTACGCGATCCTGGCCATGGAACTGCAGCGGGTCGGGGCGGCCGCCGCCGGGGACGCCGCCCGCAACCTGCTCGACCTGTCCCAGCCGCCGCTCGACTTCACGGCCCTGGCCGCCGGAATGGGAGTCCCAGCCGCCAGGGCCACCACCGCGACGGAATTCGCCGCCCAACTGGCCAAGGCCCTCGCCGAACCGGGCCCCCACCTCATCGAAGCCGTAATCCCCTAACCCCGCGCCCCGCGCCCCGCCCCACCTCGCACGCCGCCGGCCCCACCCCGCGCCTGATAACAGCAAGAAGCGCTCCCCACAACGTACCACACCTAGTGCACCTTCGGCTGATAACAGCAAGAAGCGGCGTGCGCGCCGCGGCGGCGAAACGCCGCCCCGCCCACTACGGCCATCACGTGGCCACGCCCCGTAGGCCATCTCACATCGTGAGATGATCTTGACTTAGGGGCAGATAACTACGCCAAACCGTTGATAACAGCAAGAAAAATGTAGCTTTCTGCCCCTAAGTAGCCGACCCGGCTGATAACAGCAAGAGGCGGCGGAGCCGCCGGCGGGCGGCCGGGCCTGGGAGACACCGGGCCTGGGAGGCGTGGGTCAGGCCAGGCTGGCGGCCCAGCGGGCGTGCAGGTCGGCGTATTCGCCGTCGCCGCCCATCAGGTCGGCGGGGGAG
>DATBBI010000193.1:0-7913 GCA_036271115.1 Trebonia sp. | reverse complement strand
AACCGATCAGAATCATTATCCCGAACGGGCCCGTGGTGACTCCCCACCGCCCCCTCATACCCCGTTGACGGCGGCGACCCCGTCCAGGGTGCCGAGGAACGCCGTGCCGCCCGCCAGCGACAGTGACGAGAAGTGCGGCAGCCCCGCGCCGATCGTGATCTGATGCCTGACCGCGCCGGTCGCCGGGTCGAGCTCGTACAGCGTGTTGCCGCCGCTCGAGCCGCCGGGGTCGTAGTGCGTCACCCAGACGGCGCCGCCGCCGACGACCGGCGACCCGTTGCTGTCGCCGGGGCCGCGCCACAGCACGCTGATGTTCCGCTGCGCGGCGCTGACAGAGACGGCCGCCAGGCCGCCGTCCGAGCACGGCTCGTACACCGTGGACCCGCTGACGGCCGCAGCCCCGAACGCGCCGCAGATGGTCTGTTCCGCCAGCTGGTGGCCGATGCCGCCAAGCGCGGACTCGTTCAGCAGGTAGCCGACGCCGCGCTTGCCGGTGATGAGCACCGAGTTCCCCGCGGCGAGCACCGGCTGGGTGGAGCCGAGGTCGCGGTCGTTGGCGTTGTCGTCGGCCCAGGTCGCCGGCGCGAAGAAGTCCTCGCGGACCAGGTCCGGGGTGAGCTTGACGACCGAGTCGCTGCCGTCGTACGGCTCCGCGGGGTTTTCCGCCGCCCCGTTCCCGATGGAGACCCACAGGTCCCCGTCCGGGCCGGTGACCGGCCCGCCGGTGGCCCAGATGGCGCCTTCCCTCGTCGTCGGGGTGTGCCAGCTGACCAGCGGCCCGCTGCCGGACAACGGCACTCCCACGATGAAGCCGATGTAGGTGCCGCAGTCTCCGGCCAGCCCGCCGAACGACGCGTAGACCCGCCCGCCGTCGATGGCCAGCGCGGGCCGCTGCTGGTCGTTGGACGGGTGGTTGCCCGCGGTGGCGATGTCGATGTCGCGCTGCACCCGGATGGCCCCGTCGCTGACCGCCAGCCCGAACAGCGCGTGGTGGTACCCGTTCGTCTCGGCAACCGCGTACACCAGGCCGTTGCCCTGGTCGTAGACCGGCGTTCCCGTGATGCCCAGCGGGTCGATATTGCCGCACTGCAGGGCGCTGAGCGGCACCGGGGTGCCGAGGTGGTGCCGCCAGACGACACCGCCGGTGGAGGCGTTGAGGGCGTAGACGCTGTCGTTCTCTGTCGCCGCGATGACGGTGCCGCCGACGACGAGCGGCTGCCCGTACACGGCGCCGTCCAGGTGGGCGGTCCACCGCTGGCTGAGCGGGCCTGCGGCCGGCAGGCCCGCGGCGATTCCGGTCCGCGCCGCGTTCTGGCCGAACTCAGGCCAGGCCGCCGCCGGGTAGCTGCCAGTGGCGCCGGCGCCGAGGGTGACCTGCGGGGGCGGCGGCGCGGTTTGCGTTTCGGTCGCCGCAACGCCGCTGGAGCACGCCGCGACGGTGCACGCCATCGCCGCGAGGAGGATCTTGCCGGCTCGCATCCAGCCAGTGTCCCAGGGCGGCCTGAGCGCGGCCGCTAACTCCCCCTTTCGGTCACGCGCTCGTAATCGGCGTCACGCGCCGTTGACCGCTACCACGCCGTCCAGGGTGCCGACGAAGGCGGTGCCGCCCGCCAGCGACACCGGAGGGAAGTGCGGCAGCCCGCCCCCGATCCCGATCCGGCTCCTGACGGCGCCGTCGGCGGGGCTGAGTTCGTAGAGGGTGCCGCTGCTGGTGCTGGCCACCCAGACGGCGCCGCCGCCGATGCTCGGTGACCCGTTGCCGTCGGCTGGGCCGCGCCACAGCACGCTGATCGTCCGCTGCGCGGCGCTGACCGAGATGGCGGCCAGGCCGCCATCCGAGCACGGCTCGTACACCGTGGACCCGCTGACGGCGCCCGCGCCGAAGGCGGCGCAGATGGCGCGCTGGGCTCGCTGCCCGCCGATGCCGCCCATGCTCGACGTGGTCAGCAGGTACCCGACGCCGCGCTTGCCCATGATGAACGTGGAGTTGCCCGCGGCGAGCACCGGCTGGGTGGACCCGAGGTCGAGGTCGCTGGCGTTATCCTGCGCCCAGGTCGCGGGGGCGAAGAAGTCCGTCCTGGCGAGGTTCGGGCTGAGCCTGTTCACCGAGTCGCTGCCGTCGTACGGCTGCCCTTGCCCGGCTGCGCCGTTCCCTGTCGACACCCACAGGTCGCCGGACGGGCCGGTGACCGGCCCGGCGATGCCCCAGACAGCGCCCTCCCTGCTGGTGGGCGTGTGCCAGCTGACGAGCGCACCCGTCCCTGACAGCGGTACCCCGACGACCATGCCGATGTACTGCCCGCAGTCGCCGAATAGCCCGCCGAACGCCGCGTAGACCCGGCCGCCGTCGATGGCCAGCCCCGGCCGCTGCTGGAAGGCCGCCGGGTCGCCCGGCACGGGAATCTCGCGCTGCACCCTGACGGCCCCGTTGCTCACCGCCAGCCCGAACAGCACGTGGTGATACCCGGTCGTCTCCGCCACCGCGTACACCAGTCCGTTGCTTTCGTCGTAGACCGGTGTGCCGGTGATGCCGAGCGGGTCGATGTTTCCGCACGGCAGGCTGCTCAGCGGCACCGGAGAGCCAAGGTGCGTGTGCCAGGTCACCGCGCCGGTGGATTCGTTCAGCGCGTAGACGGTGTCGTTCTCCGTCGCCGCGATGACGGTGCCGCCGATCACGAGCGGCTGGCCGTACACGGCGCCGTCCAGGTGGGCGGCCCACCGCTGACTGAGCGGGCCGGCAGTCGGCAAGCCGGCGGCGACGCCGGCCCGCTCCGCGTTCTGGCCGTACTCCGGCCAGGCCGCCGCTAGACCGGTGGCCGTGCCGCCCGGCGAACTCCGCACCGGCGCGGAGCTCGCCGGCGCGGTGGCGCTGGGCGCGCTGCTCGCCGCGACGCCGCCGGTAGTGCAGGCGGCGGCCACGCAGGCTGCCGCCGCCCAAGCCGTCCCCCGCACGCCACCGATAACGACGTTCCGCATGCGACTAGTCTCCCTGGGCGAGCTGGCAAAATGGACGCACTATGGTTAGCACGCTCTTCGCAGATTCCGAGGTTGCCCCGTCCTTCGTCGCGATCGGAGACAGCTTCACCGAGGGACTGAACGACCCCGCGCCCGGCGGCGGGTTCCGCGGCTGGGCTGACCGGCTGGCGACTCTGCTGGCCGCCGAATACCCGGGACTGCGGTACGCGAACCTCGCGGTCCGCGGCAAGCTGCTGCGGGAGATCGTGGCCGAGCAGGTTCCCGCCGCTGCGGCCATGTCGCCTGGCCTGGTCAGCCTCGCGGGCGGCGGCAATGACATCCTGCGGCCCGGCGCCGACCCCGACACGCTCGCCGAGCTCTTCGACGTGGCCGTGGCCCGGCTGCGCCAGAGCGGCGCCCAGGTGCTCATCTTCACCGGCTCTGATCCGGTCGGGATGCCGGTGCTGCGCCTGCTGCGCGGCCGGATCGCCGCCTACAACATGCACTTGCGGGCGATCGCCGACGCCAGGGACTGCTACCTGGTCGACCTGTGGTCGATGCGGTTCCTGCGGGACATGAGCGCGTGGAGCACGGACCGCCTGCACCTGTCGCCGGAGTCGCACCAGCGGGTAGCGCTGCGCGCCGCCGAGGTGCTGGGCATCCCCGGCACCGGCGACTGGCGCGGGCCGGCCGACGGCGCCGATTCCGGCGAAGCCGGCGCCGTGGAGATCGCCGTCAAGACGCTGGCCGGCGCCGGGACTGAGACCGGCGTGCTGGCCCGCCCCGCCGTCGCCCGCGCCGCGTGGGTCGCGGCCCGCCGGGAGGACGCGAGATGGGCGCGGGAGTACCTGCTGCCGTGGGTCAACCGCCGTCTGCGCGGCACCTCCTCAGGCGACGGCCTCCCCGCCAAGCGGCCCAGCCTCCAGCCGGTAACCCCGGCCCTGTGACCCGTACCTAGACGGTCTCCGGGCTCGCCGCCGGATCTGGGCTCGCCGTCGGGGTGACTTCGGCGCTTCGGTCGGCGGCATGGCCGACGTGAGGCCTGGACAGGGCGAGCATGCCGCCGAGGCCAATGACCAGCGGGACCCACCAGACCCAGACGCTGTGCGACGGGCCCTGGGCCGCCGCGGTCACGCCGCCTGCGACGACGGAGGCCGCCACCAGCCGGATCCAGCGGAGCGTCGCGGCGGGGATCAGCGCCACCGCCAGCACCGGCCACGGGTAGTAGGACACCATCACCGGCTCGAAGAACGACCGCAGCGCCAGCGCGAGCGCCGCCCACCAGAGCACGTCGGCCAGCAGTGACGGCGGCCACGAGCCGCCCTCGGCCGCCTCGGCCTGGGCGAGCCAGCGGCGGCGGACCGCGAGCGCGCAGCAGCAGGCGAGCACGATCGTGGCGAGCCGCGCGGGGCCGGCCGCGACGTTCGTGTTGGACAAGTGCGGGGCCAGCGACGTCCAGATGGTGGGGTGGTTGATCACCGGGGAGTTCGGCTGGCTGGTCACCGAGGTGTACGTGGCGTGCCAGTTGGCCAGCGCCGCCGCGCCGAGCAGCACCGCGGACGGGAGGGCCGACCTGACGAGGAACGCAGGCATCCGCCGCCACGGCAGGGGCGCGAGCAGCATCGGCAGCGCGAGCAGCACGAGCGGCTGGACGCAGACCGCGGCGCCGGCGAGCCAGCCGGCCTGCGCGGTCCGCGACCGGCTCAGCGCGAGCACGGCGTAGAGCAGCAGCCCGACCGCCACGGCGTCCTCCGGATGCCCCCACCGGGCGGACACGTTCCACAGCGCGACCGCGCTCGCGGCGGAGAGCATGCCGCGCTTCCACTTGGTCACGCCGAGCTGCTCGGCGAGGGCGTCGGCGGCGAACAGCGTCACGCAGCACAGCAGGATCTCATACGGCCCGGCCAGCAGCCAGACCGGCGGGTGCAGGTTGTGCGGGCCGGGGATCTGCAGCGAAAGGCCAGTCGCCGCGATGACCGCGGCGCAGGGCAGCAGGATGATCGCCGCGCCGGGCAGTGACACCAGCCCGGTCGGCTGCGTGTACAGGCCGCCCACGTTGCCGTGCACGAGCCGGACCGTCGCGATCAGCGTCCCCCACAGGTCGTAAGGGAGCGCCCACTCGGCCCTGCCGGTCCACGTCGGCCCCAGGGTCGTGGTGAACATCCCGACCAGGAGCAAGCCAATAGAAGCCAGCAGCGGAAATATCCGTCGCTTCAGCCTGTCCCCCATGCCGGTGCCCTCTCCGTGCCATGAACCGCGTGCTACTGTACAGGCGCCGGCCCCCGGCTGCTCGTTTTGCTTCCGGCGCCGGCCAGCACGTCAGGCAGCGAAGCCGGTGAAGCCCGCGTCAGCGGGCCATTCCGGCGCTGTCCCGCAACTGTGACGATCCCGCTCGCGGGGTCCTAGCCAGGTCGACTCCTGCCGTGCCGGACGATATCGACCCTCGTGGGAAGGGCGATCCGTCCCGGCCGCCGCGGGCGTCGCTCTCGGCGGGCCGGCGGTCTCGCCTTCCTTCCCGCATTTCCGGGAGGACGTGGCCCCAGATGAAACCCCTTTCGCGGTCCGGCCCCGGCGCCAGAGCCGCCACGGCCCTCGCGGCCGCCGCGGTCGCGGCCGTCGCGCTAGCCGGCTGCGGCTCGTCGGGCAGCAGCAGCACATCCACATCCACATCAGCGTCCGCGGGCTCGGCTGCCTCGTCGGCGAGCGCCGCCGCGGCGGCGTTCCCCGTCACGGTGACCGCCGCCAACGGAGCGGTGACGATCAAGAGCCGCCCGGCCCGCATCGTCTCGCTCGACCCGACCTCGACCGAGGACCTGTACGCGATCGGCGCCGGACCGCAGGTCGTCGCCGTCGACCAGGACTCCAACTACCCGGCGGGCGTGCCGAAGACCGCCCTGTCCGGTCTCACCCCCAACATCGAGGCGATCGCCAAGTACAACCCGAGCCTCGTCGTCGCCTCGCAGAACTCGGGCGGGCTTGTCTCCGGGATGACTAAGCTCGGCATCCCGGTGCTGATCGAGCCCGCGGTTGCCACCCTGGATGCCGCGTACGCGCAGATCGAGCAGGTCGGCGCGGCGACCGGGCACGCCGCGCAGGCCGCCACGGTCGTGACGGGCATGAAGCAGCAGATCGCGGCCGACGTGGCGAAGGCGGGCACCGCGCACAAAGGCGCCCCCTACTACTGGGAGCTGAGCGCCAGCCCCTACTACTCGGCCGCCTCCAGCACGTTCATCGGCCAGGTCGTCGGCCTGTTCGGCTTGAAGAACATCGCGGACGCCGTGAGCAAGCCCGCCGACGGCGGTTACCCCGAGCTGTCGCAGGAGTACATCGTCACGGCGAAGCCGCAGATCATCTTCCTCGCCGACAACGAGGCGGCGGACGGCGCCCAGAGCCCGGCCGTGGTCGCCAAGCGTCCCGGCTGGTCGGGCATCCCCGCCGTGCAGGACAACGAGATCATCGGCCTGAACGACGACATCGCGTCCCGCTGGGGACCACGGCTGCCGCAACTCGTCGCGGAGATCGCCGCGGCCGTCGAGCAACTGCATTGAGGAAACGAGGCGCGCTCGGCATCGCGGCGATCTTCCTGATCGCCGCGATGCTGGTCAGCGCGCTCGTCGGCGCAGCTGACCTGAATCCGCTGGACACCGTGGCGGCGCTGGCGGACAAGATCCCGTTCGTCCACCTGCCGTCCGGCCTGTCGCCACTGGACCGCGCCGTGCTGTTCCAGATCCGGCTGCCGCGGGTGGTGCTCTGCGCCCTGGTGGGCGGCCTGCTCGCCATGTCGGGCGCGGGCTACCAGGGCGTCTTCCGTAACCCGCTGGTGGATTCCGGGCTGCTCGGCGCCTCGGCCGGCGCGGGGCTCGGCGCGACGCTCGCGATCGTCTACTTCGGCGCGGTGGGCCAGGGCGCGATCCCCCCCGCCGCGTTCCTCGGCTCGCTCGGCGGGGTCGCGGTCGCGTACCTGACCGGCGCCGCGGCGAGCAGGCGCACCGGCTTCGGCGACGGCGTGGCGACGCTGCTGCTGGCCGGCATCGCGGTCGGCTTCTTCTTCACCGCGGTGCAGACGCTCGTGCTGCAGCGCTCCGCCGAGCAGGATGTGCAGACGGTCTATAACTGGCTGCTCGGCTCGCTGTCCGGTGCGACCTGGCAGCAGGTGGTGTGGATCCTGCCGTACGCCGCCGTCAGCATCGCGATGGTGCTGCTGCACGGCAGGCACCTCGACGTGCTCGCCGTCGGCGACGAGGAGGCGCGGGCGCTCGGCATGCGGCCGGCGACCGTGCGCCTGATCGTCGTCGCGGCCTGCGCGCTCGCCACGGCGAGCGCGGTCGCGTTCAGCGGGCTGATCGGGTTCGTCGGGATCGTCGTCCCGCACATTGCGCGCCGGCTCGGCGGCCCGGGTTACCGCAGCGTGCTGCCGTTGTCGCTGCTCGGCGGGGCCGGCTTCCTCGTGCTCGCCGACACGCTGGCCCGCACCGTGCTGGCCCCGGCCGAACTGCCGATCGGCGTGGTGACCGCGGTCATCGGCGCGCCCGCGTTCGTCTGGATCCTGCGGTCCACGCAGGGAGCGCGGACATGACGGCGTTGGCAGTGCGGGAGCTGACCGTCACCCTGGACCGCAATCCGGTGGTGCGGGGGGTCAGCTGCGCTGTGGCGGCCGGCGGGTGGCTGTCGCTGATCGGCCCTAACGGTGCGGGGAAATCCACCCTCATCCGTGCCGCCGCAGGGCTGGTGCCCTACCAAGGGGCGGTGCTGCTCGACGGCGCCGACGTCAGGTCGCTGCGGGCGCGGGAGCGGGCCAGGCTCATCGCCTACGTCCCGCAGGAGCCGGTGCTCCCGCCGGACATGACCGTCGAGGACTACGTGCTGCTCGGCCGCACGCCGCACCTGGGCTACCTCGGCTCACCGGGACGGCACGACAGGACCGTGGCGGCGGCGGCGCTTGACCGGCTGGACGCCGC
>DATBBI010000192.1:0-1613 GCA_036271115.1 Trebonia sp. | reverse complement strand
GCGAGGTCGGGGCGCTGGCGACCGAGCTGGCCAGCCGCATCGTGGGCGAGTCGCTCACCGACGTGGCGCGGCAGAGCCGGATGGTCGACCGCTTCCTCGCCGAGCTCGACTCGGGTACCGGCGCGGCCGAGGCCGCCGGGCAGGCCACGACCCCGACGGGGGCCGGGCAGTAATGCGCGGCGTCAGCAGGGCCTCCTACGCCGAGCTGCGAGAACGGCTGTCCGCGATCTCGTCCGCCGACACCGCGGACCGGGTCGGGGACGAGCTGTTCGCGGTCGTCCGGCTGCTCGACTCCGAGCACGGCCTGCGGCGCGCGCTTGCGGACCCGACCAAGCCGGCGGAGGAGAAGGCGGCGGTCGCGAGGCGGCTGTTGCACGGCAAGGTGAGCGCGGAGTCCGAGGAACTGGTCGCCGAGGCCGTCTCGGCCCGCTGGGCCAGCTCAGGCGACCTGGCCGATGCGATCGAGCAGTTCGCCATCGAGGCGTTCACGGTGTCCGCGCAGCGCAGGCGCAAGCTGGATGACCTGGAGGACGACCTGTTCAGGTTCGGCCGCCTGGTGTCCGGGCAGCCGGCGCTGCGGTCCGCGCTGATCGGGCCCGCGCCAGAGAACGCCAAGCGTGACCTGCTGGCCAACCTGCTGGAGAGCAAGGTCAGCTCGCCGTCGATGAGCCTGATCACGCAGCTGCTGACGCACACGCGCGGCCGTTCTCCGCAGGCGGCGCTCGACCTGGCCGCCGGCATAGCGGCCCGGCGGCGGGAACAGCTCATCGCCGTGGTGCGAGTCGCCACCGAGCTGACCGCCGACCAGCGGCGCAGGCTCGCCGAGACGCTCACCGCGGCCTACGGTCAGGGAATTCACCTGAATGTCGTGCAAGATCCCGCGGTCGTAGGTGGCGTATCCATCCAGATCGGGGATGAGCTAATAGACGGGACCGCGGCCAGCCGCCTGGCCGAGGTCCGGCGCAAACTCGCAGGCTGACGAGGCTTGATTTGGCCGGCGCGAAGTCGGCCCCGGGTGGCCGGCGGACTAGCCGGCCCAGGAATACACGAACGGAATGGGGAAGATGGCGGAGCTGACAATCCGGCCGGATGAGATCCGCGACGCGCTGGCGCGGTTCGTCGAAGAGTACGAGCCACCTGGCGCCGAGCGTGAAGAGATTGGCACGGTCACCGAGTGCGGCGACGGCATCGCCCGTGTCGAGGGACTGCCCTCGGTCATGGCGAACGAGCTTCTTGAGTTCGAGAACGGCGTCCGCGGCCTCGCGCTGAACCTGGACATCCGCGAGATCGGCGTGGTCATCCTCGGTGAGTTTTCCGAAATCGAGGAGGGCCAGCAGGTAAAGCGGACCGGCGAGGTGCTGGCCGTCCAGGTCGGCGACGCGTTCCTCGGCCGGATGGTCGGCCCGCTCGGCGAGCCGCTCGACGGCCTCGGCCCGATCGAGGACACCACGCTGCGCGCCCTGGAACTGCAGGCGCCGACGGTGGTGCAGCGGCAGCCGGTGAAGGAGCCGCTGCAGACCGGCATCAAGGCGATCGACGCGATGACCGCGATCGGCCGCGGCCAGCGCCAGCTGATCATCGGCGACCGGCAGACCGGCAAGACCGCGATCGCG
>DATBBI010000191.1:0-13394 GCA_036271115.1 Trebonia sp. | reverse complement strand
GGGCCGTCACCTCGGGCAGCTGCTCGTCGAGTAGCTGCCTGCCGCGCGGCATGAGGAAGTTCACCAGGCGGAACTGCATGACTCCCGGGCGGGCCCAGCTGCCGGTCGCCTCCTCCGGCGTCTTCGGTGGCGGCTCGGGGTCGCGTTCCAGGACGGTGACGTCGTGCCCCTGCTTCGCTATCAGCAGTGACGTGGCCAGGCCAATGAGGCCACCGCCCACGACAATGACGCGTGACATTTCAACTGGACCCCTCGTGCGAATACCCCGATGGGGCCTACTTTCGCATGCCGGGCAGATGAGCGGAACCCCAGCCCTTCGCCGCTAGGGTGCGCGATTTTGTGGAATGCGGACCACTATCTTGTGACCACAGCACCGGATGGTAAAGCGGAGCCGACGTACATGAGAACTTTGCGGGGGAGTGGGTGGTTAAGTGCCCTACCCAGTCGTACGCCTGGATCGGGTTCCGCTTAGGATCAGGACGTGGGTGACCGAATCGTTACCTGGCCTAACGCGCTGAGCCTCCTCAGGCTGGCCGGCGTTCCCGTGTTCCTGTGGCTGGTCCTCGGCCCGCGGACCGCGACCAGCGACCTGATCGCGGCGGGCATCCTCGGGCTGGCCGGCATCACCGACTGGCTCGACGGGAAGCTGGCCCGGATGCTCAACCAGCAAAGCAGGCTCGGCGAGCTGCTCGATCCGGCCGCCGACCGGCTGTACATCGCCGCCACGGTCATCGCGCTGGCCGTCCGCGGGATCATCCCGTGGTGGCTGTTCGCCGCCATCGCCGGGCGGGAGCTGATCGTGGGGGTTGCTCTGCTCGTGCTGCAGCGCCGCACGGTCTATGGCGCGCTTCGGGTGAGTTTTGTTGGCAAAACTGCAACTTTGTGCCTTATGTACGCGTTTCCCTTGTTGTTCCTCGGAGATCACAGCGGCACGGCGGCCGAGGTCGTCCGCGTGATCGGGTGGGCGTTCGCCATCTGGGGTATCGCCTTGTACTGGTGGGCGGCGCTGCTGTATCTCACGCAGGTGAGGGACCTGGTAAGGGAATCGGGCGTGGGGGAATCGGGCGTGAAAGGAGCGGCTGCGTCTTGAAGGCCGTCGTTATGGCAGGCGGTGAGGGCACTCGGCTCCGCCCGATGACCGCCAACCAGCCCAAGCCGTTGCTGCCGGTCGCGAACCGGCCGATCATGGAGCACGTTCTGCGGCTGCTCAAGAAGCACGGGTTTGAGGAGACCGTCGTCACCGTGCAGTTCCTCGCGGCGCTGGTGCGGAACTACTTCGGTGACGGCGAGGACGTCGGCATGTTCCTGCAGTACGCGACCGAGGAGATGCCGCTCGGCACCGCGGGCAGCGTGAAGAACGCCGAGGACGCGCTCAAGGACAGCTCCTTCCTGGTCATCTCCGGCGACGCGCTGACGGACATGGACCTGACCGAGATGTGCCGGTTCCACAAGGAGAACAGCGCCCTGGTCACCGTCGGGCTCACGCGGGTGCCCGACCCGCTGGAGTTCGGGATCGTGATCGCCGACGAGGACGGACGGATCCAGCGGTTCCTCGAGAAGCCGACCTGGGGGCAGGTGTTCTCCGACACGGTGAACACCGGCGTGTACATCATGGAGCCCGAGGTGCTGGCGGAGGTCTCGCCGAAGGAGTCGGTCGACTGGTCGCATGACGTGTTCCCCAAGCTACTGGCGCGCGGCGCGCCGATCTTCGGCTACATCTCCGACAAGTACTGGGAAGACGTCGGCACGCTGGAGAGCTACCTGAAGGCCCAGGCGGACGTGCTGAGCCGGAAGGTCGAGGTCGACATCGCCGGCTTCGAGGTCTCGCCAGGCGTGTGGATCGCCGAGGGCGCGGACGTGGACCCGGACGCGGTGCTGAAGGGGCCGGTCGTCGTCGGCGACTACGCGAAGATCGAGGCGGGCGCGACCGTCCGCGAGTACAGCGTGATCGGCGCCAACGTGGTGGTCAAGGAGGGCGCGTTCATCCACCGTGCGGTGGTGCACAACAACGTGTTCGTCGGCCAGGGCACCACTTTGCGCGGCTGCGTGGTCGGCAAGAACACCGACGTGATGCGGCTGGCGCGGATCGAGGAGACCGCGGTGATCGGCGACGAGTGCGTGGTCGAGCCCGAGGCGTACATCTCGGCCGGGGTGAAGGTCTACCCGTTCAAGACCATCGAGGCGGGCGCCGTCGTCAACACGAGCGTGGTGTGGGAGTCGCGCGGGCAGCGCACGCTGTTCGGCCAGCGCGGTGTGTCCGGGCTGATCAACGTGGAGGTGACGCCCGAGCTGTGCGTCCGGCTGGCCTCCGCGTACGCGACCATGCTGCGGAAGGGGTCGACGGTCACCACGTCCCGCGACGTATCCCGCGCCGCCCGCACTCTCAAGCGGGCCGTGCAGAGCGCGCTGAACGCCAGCGCGATCAACGTGATGGACCTGGAGGCGCTGCCACTGCCGGTGGCGAGGTACGAGACCGCGCGGTCTGATTACAGCGGCGGCATCGCGCTGCGCACCGCACCGGGGGACAGTCAGTCGATCGACATCATCTTCCTTGACGAGCACGGGGCCGAGCTGTCCCAGGCCGCGCAGCGGCGGCTGGAGCGGGTGTTCTCCCGGCAAGAGTTCCGGCGGGCGTTCCCCGGCGAGATCGCCGAGCTGTCCTACCCGCCGCGTGTCGTGGAGTGGTATACCCACGAGGTACTCCGCTCCGTCAACCTGAACGGGGTCCGCGACGCGGACCTGAAGGTGGTGGCGGACTGCGCGGGCGGCACCGTGTCGCTGGTGCTGCCCACGCTGCTCGGCCGCATCGGCGTCGAGGTGCACACGCTGAACAACCGGCTCGACGAGGTCACCCCGACCCAGACGGTCGCGCAGCAGCGCGCCGGGATGCAGCGGCTCGCCGAGGTGGTGTCGTCGTCCCGGGCGACGTTCGGGGTCCGGTTCGACACAGTGGGCGAGCGGATCCAGCTCGTCGACGAGAAGGGCGCCCTCGTCAGCGACGAGCGTGCCCTGCTGGTCGTGCTGGACCTGGTGGCGGCCGAGCGCCGGCACGGCCGGGTGGCGCTGCCTGTGAACACGACCCGGGTGGCCGAGCAGGTCTGCCGGTTCCACGGCGTGCAGGTGACGTGGACAGGGACGTCGCAGGAGGCACTGACGACGGCGGCCGCGGCCGACGACGTGATCTTCGCCGCCGACGGGCGCGGCGGATTCGTCCTCCCGTCGTTCGCCCGGACGGTCGACGGGATCGCCGCGTTCGTGATGCTGCTCGGGCTGGTGGCGCGGACCCGGCTGACGCTCAGCCAGATCGACGCGCGCATCCCGCAGGCGCACCTGCTGCGCCGGTCGATACCCACCCCGTGGGCGGCCAAGGGATCGGTGATGCGGACGGTCGTCGAGGCGGCCGCGGACCAGCCGGTGGACACCACCGACGGGGTGCGGGTCACCGACCCCGACCGGGGTTGGGTGCTCGTGCTGCCGGACCCGGCCGACGCGGTCACCCACCTGTGGGCGGAGGGCACCGACGCGGACAACGCGCAGCTATTGCTCGACGAGTGGGCGACGGTCGTGGAGCAGGCCGACCAATAAGGGCTGGCAGGTCAGACGGTCAGCCAACTCGCCAGCCAGGGGCAATCCGGTTAACAGCGGCCAATAACCCCCCCTCATTCGGGTAATCTGTGTTAATTACGCAGACGTGCAAATTTCCCGGTGCGCGAGGTATGGGCTGCGCGCGCCGAATGAGCTGTCGTCGCGCCCGTGACCGGAGGTGAAGCGGCTGTGTGGCGGAAAGGTCGCGATCGCGATGGCGCGCCCAAGGGCGGGCTGCGCCGGCTCTTCGCGTGGCGCATGGACCGGCAGCCCTCCGCACAGGTACCTTTGGCATCGTCGCCGGAGACGATGCTGCGCGAAGGCGCCATGCCAGGAGAGGGGAGCCCGAGCGAAGCCATGCCAGGTGTGTACTGCGCGCGATGCAGCCGGCCGAACCCCGAGGGGGCCAGGTACTGCTCGAACTGCGGTGCCCCGCTGACCCGTGCCGCGACCGGAAGCTGGCCCGCGGCGGGCCAGGGCGACCGTGCCGAGACGACCTCGATCATCTCGCCGGTGGCCGGCGAGCCTGAGTACGCCGACGAGCTGGCACCCGACTACTCCGCCGTCGAGTCGCTCCCGCCTGGCACCGCGCTGCTCGTCGTGCTCCGCGGCCCGAACGCGGGCAGCCGCTTCCTGCTCGATCACGACTTCACCAGCACTGGCCGCCATCCGGATAGCGACATTTTCCTCGACGACGTGACGGTCTCCCGGCGACACGCCGAGTTTTACCGGCACGGGGGTGACCGGTTCACCGTGCGTGACGTTGGTAGCCTGAATGGCACCTACGTAAACCGCGAGCGGATCGAGGAGGCCGAGTTGTTCGGGGGCGATGAGGTGCAGATCGGCAAGTTCCGGCTGCTGTTCCTGACCCGCAGCCCGGAAGTCGGCAGGCGTCGCGGACCTGGAGCGCAGGGTTACGCATGACGGGCGGCGACCGCCCGGCGCTCGCCCGCGGTATACCGGCACGCGGCGGACCTGCCCGGGCTCTGGTCGGCATCGGCCAGGTGCTGGAAGAACTGCGCCAGGACTTCCCTGACGTCAGCCCGTCGAAGATCCGGTTCCTCGAGGCGGAAGGCCTCATCGCGCCTGAGCGCGCCTCGTCCGGCTACCGCAGGTTCGCGGTCGCCGACATCGAACGGCTGCGGTTCATCCTGACCGCGCAGCGCGACGAGTACCTGCCGCTCCGGGTGATCAAGGAGCGGCTCGACGCCGCGAGCGGTGACGGCGCAGGCGCGGCCGCGCCCGCCGCCGCGCTGACCCGCAGCGAACTGCTCGAGGCGGCCGGCGCCGACGAGGCGCTGCTCGCCGAGCTCGAGGATTACGGCCTTGTTCGCCACGCGCGTACATACGGAATCGAAGCCCTGACCGTCGTCCGCTGCGCGGTGGCCGTGCGCGAATACGGCATCCAGCCACGCCACCTCCGCGCGGTCAAGGCGGCCGCCGACCGCGAGATCTCCCTGGTAGAACAGGTGGTCGCGCCGCTCGCCAGGCAGAAGGGCAGCCGCGAGCCGGCGCTGCGCGCCGGCCGTGACGTCGCCGGGCATATCGCCAGGCTGCACGCCACGCTGGTCGAAGACGGACTTACCGATGCCGGGCTCGCATCGGGGCCACCTGCGGCGGGTACACCTCACAACGTGCCCCGGGAGCCGGCGGGACTCCGCTCGGCGTCCGGGCGATAGCGGGTGTAGTTTGGCAAGAAGAGTGATTCGGTTGGCTTAGCGTCGCCGGTCGCCGGTCGCCAGTTGGCGAGCGTCGCTCGGCATGTGGGAGGACGGAGCTCTAGTGCGGCGGATGGAGGTCGTCGGCGTCCGGGTCGAGATGCCGTCCAACAGCCCGATCGTCCTGTTGAAAGAGGCGCAGGGGGACCGTTACCTGCCCATCTGGATCGGGGCGGTGGAGGCGACCGCGATCGCCTTCGCCCAGCAGGGCATGGTCTCGCTGCGCCCGCTGACCCACGACTTGTTCCGCGACGTGCTCGAGGTGCTGAACGTGCAGCTGCGCACGGTCAACATCACCGCGCTGCGGGACGGGATCTTCTACGCCGACCTGGTGTTCTCCAACGGCGCTGAGGTCAGCGCCAGGCCGTCGGACTCGATCGCGCTGGCGCTGCGCACCGGCGCGGCGATCTTCGCGACCGACGAGATCCTCGACGAGGCCGGCGTGGCGATCCCTGATGAGCAGGAGGACGAGGTCGAGAAGTTCCGCGAGTTTCTCGACACGATCTCTCCGGAGGATTTCGGCCGCTCGACCTGAGCACGCCTCGACCTGAGCACACCGCCACCGCAGGCGATCGCATCTGGCCTGGTGGCGACCAAGCTGCCCTGTTTCGTCCGCTAATGTGGCGACGCGCCGTCGATGATCGTTGACGTGCGACCCGGGGCGGCTTACGGTGCGAATGCCGGAGGTAGTCACAGGAGGTGGCCGTGTCGGTAACAAGGGGTGGGTCCGGGGCTGGCCAAGGTCAGGGCGCGGGTCAGGGCACGCTCTCCGATGGCGACGCCGACCTGGGCTACCGAGGACCGACCGCCTGCCACGCGGCCGGGATCACCTACCGCCAGCTGGACTACTGGGCCCGTACCGGGCTGGTGGAGCCGAGCGTCCGCGCGGCGCACGGGTCCGGCTCGCAGCGGCTCTACAGCTTCCGCGACATCCTGGTGCTCAAGGTCGTCAAGCGGCTGCTGGACACCGGGATCTCGCTGCAGCAGATCCGGGCCGCGGTCCAGCACCTGCGTGACCACGGCAGCGAGGACCTCGCCCAGGTCACGCTCATGAGCGACGGAGTGAGCGTGTACGAGTGCACCTCGCCTGACGAGGTGGTCGACTTGCTCGCCGGCGGGCAGGGCGTGTTCGGCATCGCGCTCGGCCGGGTCTGGCAGGAAGTCGCCGGCGAACTGGCCGAGATGCCCGCCGTCCGCGCCGAAGACGGCCTGATCGCCACCGGCGACCCGGACGAGCTCACGGCGCGCCGCGCGCGGAAGATCGGGTTACCTGCCAGCCGGACCATGATCGGCTAGACTGAACACCGCATTACAGCCAGTTATCCCGACTGGGAGAGACCGTGGGCGCTCGCCGCGCCACGGCGCCGAAGGGGCAACATCTTCCCCGGAACCTCTCAGGCACCAAGGACCAGGCGGGACAGGCGACTCTGGAGCCGGATCGGTGACAGACGGGGAGCCCTGATCGGGGAGGCTCCAGTGACCGCCGATTCGCCCGTTTTCACCGCCCGTGACCTGTTCGCGGCACGCCACATCGGCCCGTCGGCCGAAGACCAGCAGGCCATGCTCGCCGCGCTCGGCTACGCCACCCTTGACGACCTGACCGCCGCCGCGCTCCCGCCAGGAACCCGGCCGCCCGCGTCGCTGGCGACGCTGCCCGCCGCGCGGACCGAGCAGGAGGCCCTCGCGGAGCTGCGGCGGATCGCCGCCCGCAACACCGTCCGGGTGTCCATGATCGGGCAGGGCTATTACGGCACGATCACGCCGCCGGTGATCCGGCGCAACCTGCTGGAGAACCCCGCCTGGTACACGGCCTACACGCCGTACCAGCCGGAGATCTCGCAGGGCCGCCTCGAGGCGCTGCTCAACTTCCAGACGATGATCGCCGACCTGACCGGCCTGCCGGTCGCCAACGCCTCCCTGCTCGACGAGGCCAGCGCCGCCGCGGAGGCGATGACGCTTGCCCGCCGGGTCGCGGGGCCGAAGGCGGGCAACGTCTTCCTCGCCGACGTGGACTGCCTCCCGCAGACCCTGGACGTGCTGCGCACCCGCGCGCTGCCGCTCGGCATCGACCTCCGCGTCGCTCCGCTCACCGCGAAGACGGACTTCGGCAGTGCCCTCGACGGGGCCTCTGACGGGGCCTTCGGCGTCCTGCTGCAGTATCCCGGCGCGTCCGGGGAAGTCCGCGACCTCACCCCCGTGATCGAGGCCGCCCACGCCGCCAAGGCGACGGTCATCGTGGCCGCCGACATCCTGGCGCTGACGCTGCTCAAGCCCCCCGGCGAGCTGGGCGCCGACGTGGCGATCGGCTCCGCGCAGCGGTTCGGCGTGCCGATGTTCTTCGGCGGCCCGCACGCCGCCTACATGGCCGTCCGCGAGGACCTGCGCAGGCAGCTGCCCGGCCGCCTCGTGGGCGTCTCGATGGACGCCGACAGCCACCCCGCCTACCGGCTGGCGCTGCAGGCGCGCGAGCAGCACATCCGCCGCGAGAAGGCCACCAGCAACATCTGCACCGCCCAGGTGCTGCTGGCCGTCGCGGCCAGCATGTACGCCTGCTACCACGGGGCCGACGGCCTGACCGCGATCGCGCGGGGTGCTCATCGCAGCGCCGCTACCCTCGCCGCCACCATCCGTTCTTACGGTCTCAGAACGGGAGGTGGCGTCTCCTTCGACACCATCCGGGTCCTGCTGCCGGGGCCGGCCGAGGCGCGCTGCGCCGTGCGGCGCGCCGCGGAGGCCGGCTACCAGCTGTACGACGCGGGCGACGGCGTGGTGCAGGTGGCGTGTGACGAGACGACCACCCCCGCGCACCTGCGCGACGTGGTCGCCGCCCTCGTCGGCGCCTCCCGCGTCGGCAGCGGCCTGGACAGCGGCGACGTGGCGCTGGTCCCTCCGGATGAGGACGCCATCCCGGCCGCGCTGGTCCGCACCTCCAAGTTCCTGACCCACCCGGTGTTCAGCGCGCACCGCAGCGAGACCGCGATGCTCCGCTACCTGCGGCGGCTGTCCGACCTCGACGTGGCGCTGGACCGGTCGATGATCCCCCTCGGGTCCTGCACGATGAAGCTGAACGCGGCGGCCGAGATGGAGGCCATCACCTGGCCGGAGTTCGCCGGGCTGCACCCGCTGGCGCCGGCCGCGGACGCGGCCGGCTACCTCGAGCTGATCGGCGACCTGGAGGCGTGGCTGTGCGCGATCACCGGCTATGACGCCTGCTCCCTGCAGCCGAACGCCGGTTCCCAGGGCGAGCTCGCCGGCCTGCTCGCCATCCGCGGCTACCACCAGTCACGCGGCGAGGGCGCGCGGGACGTCTGCCTGATCCCCGAATCGGCGCACGGCACTAACGCCGCTTCGGCGGTGCTCGCCGGACTCCGGGTGGCGGTCGTCAAGTGCGGCGCCGACGGCGCGATCTCGCTCGACGCCCTGCGGGAAGCGCTGACGGCGCACGACGGCCGGGTCGCGGCGATCATGGTGACCTACCCCTCCACCAACGGCGTCTACGAGACCACGATCACCGAGGTCTGCGACCTGGTGCACGAGGCGGGCGGCCAGGTCTACATCGACGGCGCGAACCTCAACGCGCTGGCCGGCCTCGCGTCGCCCGCGCTGCTCGGTGGCGACGTGTCGCACCTGAACCTGCACAAGACGTTCTGCATCCCGCACGGCGGCGGCGGCCCGGGCGTCGGCCCGGTCGCGGCCCGCGCTCACCTGGCGCCGTTCCTGCCCGGCGCCCCCGGTGTTCCCGGCGAGCAGGCAGCGGGCCCGGTCGCGGCCGCCCGCTACGGGTCGGCGGGCGTGCTGCCGATCTCGTGGGCGTACATCGCGATGATGGGCGCCGACGGCCTGCGCCGGGCGACCCAGGTGGCGGTGCTGTCGGCGAACTACGTCGCGCGCCGGCTCGCGCCGTACTTCCCCGTGCTGCACGCCGGCCGGGACGGCCTCGTCGCCCACGAGTGCATCGTGGACCTGCGCAGGCTGCCCGGCGGCATCACCGTCGAGGACGTGGCCAAGCGGCTGATCGACTACGGCTTCCACGCGCCCACGATGTCCTTTCCCGTGGCCGGCACGTTCATGATCGAGCCGACCGAGAGCGAGAGCATCGCCGAGATCGACGACTTCTGCGACGCGATGATCTCTATCAAGGCCGAGATCGACAAGGTCGCCAGCGGCGAGCGCGACGCCACCGACAACCCGCTGAAGAACGCGCCGCACACCGCGGAGATGCTGATCGCGGGGGAGTGGAAGCACCCGTACCCGCCCGCCGAGGGCGGCTACCCCGGCCTGACCGGGGCGGCAGGACTCCCGGCTCGCCGCCGGGCGAAGTACTGGCCCCCGGTGCGCCGCATCGACCAGGCGTACGGCGACCGCCACCTCGTCTGCGCCTGCCCGCCTCCCCAGGCTTTCGAGTGACACAGGCTTTCGAGTGACACAGGCCTTCGAGTAACAGTCGATCGGCCGCGGTCCCCGCTGCTACACCAGCGGGAACCGCGGCCTGATGCGGCGGATCCGGCGTGCTGGGGGGAGAAGCCCCTGGGTGCTGGCGGCGGAGGAGGAACCACCGCCGGCGTGCCGGGTTCGCCGCGACCCCCGCGGGAGGCGGGCGCGGGGAGCCTGGGTCACTCCTGGACGGCTACCGGGAGGTTGAGCAGGTCTGCCAGGTGACGGGGCAGTTCCACGACGACGCGGCTCTCCGTTTCTGTTGGGTCGGTGCGCGCGACGACGGCGATCGCCGTCACGTCCCCGCGGTTCACCGGCAGGTGCGGCGTCCCCGGCGGGATGTACATGAAGTCCCCGGCGCGGACCACGGTCCGCTTGACCAGGCCGTGGCCGTGCCAGACCTCGGTCTGGCCGCTGACGGTGTAGATCGCGGTCTCGTGCCCGTTGTGGAAGTGCGGCATGCCGCGGCTGCCCGGCGGGATCATGACCAGGTTCAGGCACAGGCCTTGGGCGCCGGCGGAGTCGCTGGTAACCCCGGTCGCGAGGCCGATGCCCTGCGCGCCGCCGAGGGCGTCGGGACCGCGTCCCGACCTGATGATCACGCAGTCACCGTGCGTGCTCATATCCGGGCGGGCGGGCGCACGGCGGAGCCACTCATCGACCTTGCTAACTCTAAGCATCTGCCCGTGTCCCATCCGTAATGCCTTCTCAGGCAAGATTATGGCGCTACGTACAGAAATAAATACTCTCCGTTGGGGGCATAGCGATATAGCCGATAGGTAAGCAAGAGCTAACCTTTACGCTATAGAGATCAGGTATTTATCGAGGTCACATGATTGCCGACCGCAGATGCCAGAGCAAATTGCCATGAAAGTTCTCTGCAGATGATCGGGTGACACCCGGCAAGGAGATTACGCTCCGCTACGATCATGAGCCATCCCTCAGTGATCGCGCATTGTGACCACGCTGCCCCGCCGGCCCCCCCCGCCATCCCTTACGACACGGTAACGACACCCCTGAACCCATCCGGAGTCGGCTCCGTTCTCGTAGCAAGGAGGAGAACGTCAGGGGACTGACCCACCACCGACTGGCAGAAGGAGCTCTTGTGACACAAGAACCACAGCAGGACACGCGAGCAACCCGAGCAACGCGCCGGGGCGTGCTGGCTGGTGTCGGCCTCGTGGGTCTGGCGGGCGCGGTCAGCGCCTGCGGTTCTGGCGGTTCCAGCAGTTCGTCAGCGGGCACCAACGCGGGCGCCCCGCCGGCTACCGGTGCAGCTTCCGCTCCCTCCTCCGCGTCCGGGGCCAGCGGTGGCAGCACCGCCGGAGCGCAAGGCTCCGCGCTGGCCGCCACCAGCGAGATCCCGGTCGGCAGCGGCAAGATCTTCACCAGCGAGAAGATCGTCGTCACCCAGCCGAACTCCGGCGATTTCAAGGCATTCAGCGCCGTCTGCACGCATATGGGCTGCATCGTCAGCACGATCTCGAACGGCACGATCGACTGCCCGTGTCACGGCAGCCAGTACAGCATCAGCACCGGCGCGGTCGTCGGCGGTCCGGCGCCCAGCCCGCTGGCAGCCCAGGCCATCAAGGTGACCGGAAGTAACATTTTCCAAGGTTAGTAAGGGGAGGCGAGGATCGGTGGCTACCGCCGTCGGCCCGCGGGCGCTGCTGGCGGCCATCGCGGCCGGCGCCGCCACTGTCCTCGCCCTCTGGTGGCACAGCACGCTCAGCCTCGCCGGCCTCGGCGGCTGGCTGACCGGCGCCGGAGAGATCCTCGGCCTGCTGGCCGGCTACGCCATCGTCGTGCTCGTGCTGCTGATGGCCCGCATCAGGCCCATCGAGCGCGCGGTTGGCGCGGACCAGCTGGCCCGGTGGCACGCCATGGGCGGCAGGTACGTGATCGGGCTGATCAGCGGCCACGCGCTGGCGATCATCTGGGGCTACGCCGTCACCGCGCACACCAACCCGGTCAGCGAGACCGCGACGCTGCTCACCACCTACCCCGACGTGCTGATGGCGACGGTCGCCTGGTTCCTGCTGCTCGGCGTCGGCCTTGTCTCCGCCCGCGCGGTGCGCCGCAGGATGAGCTACGAAACCTGGTACTACCTGCACTTCTACACGTACCTGGCGATCGCGCTCGCGTTCAGCCACCAGTTCGCCGTCGGCGCCTCCTTCACCAGCAGCCTCGTCGCGCGGTTCTGGTGGTCGGCGCTGTACCTCGTCGTCGCGGCGCTCGTGCTCTGGTACCGGATCGCGGTGCCCGTCAGGGACTTCGCGCGCCATCAGTTCCGGGTGGCGGGCGTGCGCCAGGAGTCGCCGCACACCGTGTCGATCTACGTCAAGGGGCGGCACCTGAAAGAGCTGGCGGCCGAGCCTGGGCAGTTCTTCCGGTGGCGCTTCCTCACCCGCGGCCTGTGGTGGCAGTCGCATCCGTACTCGCTGTCCGCGGTGCCGAGCGACGAGCTGATGCGGATCACGGTGCAGGGCATCGGCGACCACAGCGCCGCGCTCGCCCGGCTCAGGCCCGGCACCCGGGTGCTGGCCGAGGGACCGTTCGGCGCGTTCACGCCGGTCCGCACCGGCCGGTCGGTCCTGCTGCTGGCGGGCGGCGTCGGCATCACCCCGCTGCGCGCGATGTTCGCCGCGCTCAGCGGCACGGTGACGCTGATCTACCGGGCGAGCACCTGGCAGGACATCGTGTTCCAGTCCGAGCTGGACGCGATCGCGGAGGCGCGCGGCGCGACCGTCCACTACGTCGTCGGCTCCCGGCGGGACTTCGGCGCCGACCCGCTGTCGGCAACGGCGCTGCGCCGGCTCGCGCCCGGGCTGCACCGGATGGACGTCTACCTGTGCGGCCCGTCCGGCATGACGGGGAGCGCGGTGACGGCGCTGACCGAGGCGGGCGTGCCGCGCCGCCGCATCCACTACGAGTCGTTCGAGTTCTAGGAGGAACAATGCGGCGGGCGATCCTTGCCGTCACCGCGACGGTCGCGGGTCTCGTCGCGCTGCTGTCGTTCAAAACCCATTCGTCGTCAGAACGTACGGTCGCGTCTCCCGAGCCCGCCGCCTCCCTGCCACCGGGCGAGCGCGCGATCACGGGGAACGTCGCCAACACGGCCTACGGCCCGGTCCAGGTCCAGGTCGTGCTTGCCACCAGCAAGATCGTCAAGGTCAACCTCCTCGAGCAGCCGGAATCCACCTCCCGCGACCTGCAGATCGGCCAGTTCGCATTCCCGAAGCTGATCGGCGAGACGCTGAGCGCGCAGAGCGCGCGGATCGACTCCGTCTCCGGCGCCACCTACACCAGCGGCGGCTACATCAAGTCCCTGCAAAGCGCCCTGGACAACGGTGCTTAGGACAACGGTGCCTAGCACCAGCGCGATCGGCGTGCGGGTCCGGCACGCCGAGCACGTGATGGGGACCGTCGTGTCGTTCGACGTGCCCGTGTCCGCCAGGCACGACGGGTCGCTGGACGCCGCGGTCCGGTCGCTGCACTGCGTGGACCGCGTGTTCTCGCCGTACCGGGCGGATAGCGACGTGTCGCTGCTCGCCCGCGCCGAGGTCACCGTCGACGCGTGCGCCCCCGAGATGGCCGAGGTGCTCGCCGCCTGCGCGTTCGTCCGCGATCTGTCCGGCGGGTACTTCACGGCGGCGC
>DATBBI010000190.1:0-15544 GCA_036271115.1 Trebonia sp. | reverse complement strand
GCGGCCGTGTTGGGGCGGCCGGCGCGGACCGAGACCGTCGCCAGCCGCATCGCGCGGCCGTGCAGGAAGCCCTTGCGGGTGTAGTCGGCGAGCAGCAGCTCGAGCATCGCCTTCTGCGTGCCGTAGCTGGTCTGCGGGTTGGGCGGTGTCTGATCCACGATCACCGGCGGCATCGGGTGCTCCGCGGAGCCGCCGAACACCGCGTATGAGCTCGTGAACACCACCACCGGCGCGGTGCCGAGCGCCCGGCAGGCCGCGAGCACCGCCTCGGTGCCGCGCAGGTTCGCGCTCAGGCCCAGGTCGAAATCGGCCTCGGACTCGCCGCTGACCGCGGCGGCCAGGTGGAAGATCACGTCGGCCCCGGCGAGCATCTCCGGGGTCACCTCGGTGATCTCGCCGCGGATCGCCGTCACCCGGTCGTCGGCGGCCAGGTCGTCGGGGACCGGAACCCGGTCGATGAGCGTCACCGTGGACAGCGGCTGCGGCGGAGCGCCCGCCGCGCTCAGCGTGCCCGTCTTCAGCAGTTCCCGGGCCAGCCGCGCCCCGACGAATCCGGCGCCGCCGGTCACCACGATCCGCACCATGACACCTCCGCGGTCGAGCCTAGCCATAAGGTGGGTGAGTCGCGTAGCCAGACGAAGGGGAGAGCGAGATGCACGCAGGCAAGCCGGAGGTCGACTTCCCCGGGGGCCAGCCGCCCACGAAGCTGGAGATCACCGACATCTGGGAAGGCGAGGGCAAGGTCGCGAGCGCCGGCGACACCGTTCAGGTGAACTACGTCGGGGTCGCCTACTCGACCGGCGAGGAGTTCGACGCGAGCTGGAACCGCGGCGAGCCGCTGAGCTTTAGGCTGGGCGCCGGGCAGGTCATCGCGGGCTGGGACCAGGGGATTCAGGGGATGCGGGTCGGCGGCCGGCGGCAGCTGATTATCCCTCCGGACCTGGCCTACGGGAACCGGGGCGCCGGGAACGTGATCAGGCCAGGCGAGACGCTCATTTTCGTCTGCGACCTGGTGTCCGCCTAAGTCGCCAAGCGTCGCGCCGCAGGATCGCCCTAGGCGGTCTTGCGCGCGACGCCGCACCACAACGTGTCCGTGGCTGAGGCCTCCAGCTCGGATCGCGGACGCCATTGCGACACCTGAACGAGCCCGGGTTCCACCAGGTCCAGCCCGGTGAAGAACCGCGCGAACTCCTCGCGATTTCGCAGCGTGATTTTCTCGCTGGACCGCTCGTTGTAAGCGCGGGCGAACGCCGCGAGTTCCTCGGGGAAGATGTCGCTCGCCACGTGCGAAACGACCAGGAAACTTCCCGGCGGAACGGCATCCATTAGAGAATTAACGATTTCGTAAGGATGGTCGTCATCGGAAACGAACTGCACTATCGCGAGGAGCATGACGGCGACCGGCTGGGTGAAGTCCAGCGTGTGCGCCGCCTCGGCGAGGATCGTTTCCGGATCGCGCAGGTCGGCCTCGATGTAGTTGGTCACGCCGGGTGCGCTGCTGGTCAGCAGCGCCTGGGCGTGCAGCATGACCACCGGGTCGTTGTCCACGTAGACGACCTGGGACTCGGCCGCGGTCTTCTGCGCGACCTCATGGGTGTTGTTCGCCGACGGCAGCCCGGTCCCGATGTCGAGGAACTGCCTGATGCCCTCCTCGCCGGCCAGGTACTCGACCACACGGGCCAGGAACGCGCGGTTGGCGCGGACCGACTGAAGGGTAGAGGGAAAGGCCTTCAGGCCCGCCGCCGCGGCCGCCCGGTCGGCCGGGTAGTTGTCCTTGCCGCCCAGCCAGACGTCATAAATGCGAGCGGGGTGCGCCACGGCGGTATTTAGCCGCCGGAGCAATTCCTCGCCGTTGGACGACTCGCCGGTCATGGATCTCCCTCAGCGTCTTGATTTCCGGCCGTCTGAAACACCCAGCAGCATATACCGCCCGCATTGCCCGATAGGCTCCCGGTGTGCTCGAGTACAGCCAAGTGCACGTCGCCCAGGCGGACCTCACGACGGCGGCCCGGTACATGTTCTGGCTGATGTTCAGGAACGTCGCCTCGGACGGCCTGGTCTTCGACGACCCGGTCAACGCGGGGATCATTTCGAGCCCCGGCTGCGTGCTCGCGTCGCCGTCCTGGGAGAACACCGCCACGCACGTCACCCAGGATTACGTCTACCACTGGACCCGCGACGCCGCGATCGTGGCGCGCAAGCTGTCCGCCGCCTACGCCAGCGGGGTGCTGCCGGACAACCAGGCGCTGAACGACTACGTGCGGTTCTCTCAGGCCTGCCAGCAGTCGCAGGGCGACTTCGCGGAGCTCTACTACCGTCTCGCTGCCCAAATCCTTTCATCCCGAACGGTCCCGGCCGACTCCCTGGCCGCCCCTTCCTCGCCCAGGTCGGGATCACCGCGACGACGGCCTCTCCGCAGGACGCGGCCGCCGCCATGCGCGCGGCGGGGGACAGGATGCTCCAGGCCAACCTGTCCTGGAGCTACGCCGCGTTCCTGTCCGCGGTCCGCGCGGAGCCTGATCGGCTAGACGCTGTTGTTCGCCGCGGCGGTCTGCAGCGGCGCCTTCGCCGTGTCCGCCGGCAGCGTCGCCGGGTTGACGAACGTGCTGCCGCCGGGTCCGGCTTCCACCGCCTCGTGCAGCGCGCTGCCCTTCAGGTACTGCGGCCAGGACAGGAACCACATCGTCCAGCCGTTGTCCCAGGTGCCGCCCCGCGGGCTGCCGCCGATCGTGATCGGGTCGCCGGGTACCGCGAGGTTGTAATAGGTCTCGGCGTCGGCGGGGGTTAGGTTCACGCAGCCGTGGCTCACGTTCTCGAAGCCCTGCTGGCCGACCGACCAGTAGGCGTCGTGGTAGTAGTCGCCGCTGAACGTGAACCGCACCGACCACGGCACCATCAGGTCGTACCCGGGGCCCTTCATCTCGACCGGGTTCGCCTTCTCGATCGTCAGGTAGCTGCCGTTCGGGGTGTCGTCGCCGGGCCTGCCCGAGCTGATCGGCCAGTCGTACGTGAGCTTGCCGTCGACGTAGATCTTCGTCCGGTGCGCCCTGGTGCTCGCGACCGCGATCACCGACTGGCCGATGCCGAACGTCTGGGTCAGCGTGTGGTGCCCGTAGACGCCTGGCGCGCCCTCGACCCCGTTGAGGTGTCCGGTGAAGCTCACCGTCGTGCCGGCCGGCCAGTAATCGCGGGGCCGGAAGTAGGCGCAGGTGGCGGCCATGTTGCACGGATAATCCCAGTACCAGGAGCCGATCACCGGCTTGGAGGTGCTGATCTGCAGCGCGTGCTCGACCGCGGCCCTGTTCGTGATCCGCTGGCTGAAGTACAAGATGATCGGCATCCCGACGCCGTAGCTCTGGCCGTATCCCTCGAGGATCTCGGTCGTGAACGTCGAGGCCGGCGTCAATGTGCGGAACGCGGCTGTCTTCGTCACCGTACTCCCGTTGCTCGCCGCCGCGGTCACGGTCACCGTGTAGGACTGCGACACGTTGAGCGCCCACGTGCTGTGCCAGCTCGTGTTCCCCGCCGAATAGCTGCCGGTGACGGGATCGCCCGCGGTGTGCACGCTGACGTTCTTGAGCGTGCCGCCCGACGCGGTGACCGCGATGCCCTTCGACGGGTCGGCGCCGCGGGTGCCGTTGCCCGGCGTGATCGTCACGACGGGACCGGCCGGCGTCGGCTTTGCCGACGGAGCGGCGGCCGCTCCCGTCCCCGTCGCCGACGCGCCGTGCGAGGCCGGCAGGGTCGCCAGCGGTCCGCCGCTCGTGCACCCCGCCAGTGCCAGGCCGAGCACCGCCACGGCGGCGGCGCCCGTCAGTCCGATGCGCCTCATACCGTCAACGTTTCCCGGCAATGAAGCGCCTCGAACCTGGTCACCGCCCCCTATCCGCCTCCGGTCCAACCGGGGCCGGGCGCCGGCCTAGGCGTGGGCGAAGTCGCTAGCTATCGTGGCGCTGATCGCGGAGATCACGGCCGCGTTGGCCGTGCGGATGCCGAGTTCCCTGTTCTCGTCCAGGCTCGCGACGGAGAAGTTCTCCGAGCCGACGAACACCTGCTGGCCGGACCGCTTCGCGTCGGCGACGACCGCCTTGGCGTGGATGTACAGGGCACTGCTGCTGTCGGGGAACGTATGGATGTGCACGCCTGCCCGCCGCAGGGCGGCGAAGGCGCTGTTCCACTCGCTGTCGGCGGTCATCACGACCGTGACGTCCACGCCGCGCCTCGCGGCGGCCTCGAGCGCCCTGGTCACCGTGGAGTCGCCCATCTCCTCGTTCTCCACGGCGAGCGTGCGGTGCGCCGCGCTGATGACGGCGAGGATCGACGCCTGTGAGTTGGTCGGCGACCAGACCAGGTCGGCGCCGTCCGGCGGCGTGATGCCCTTGTGGGCGAAGTCGGCGTTGAACGTCGCGGTGATCGCGGCGATGTCGGGGGCGGCGGTGTCGATCACCGCGAAGTCCCTGGTGCCCGGATAGTCGGCGGACACCATGTTGAGCGTCATGATGACCGACGTCTTGCCGTCGACGGTGAGCGTCTTCTGGTGGTACGTGGTGCCCGAGGGCGCCCAGGCCACGTGCACCTTATGGGCCGCCAGGTAGGAGTAGGTCGCCGAGTTCCGCGACTTCTCCAGGTGCCGGTCGAGGAGCACCCGGACGTCGACGCCGCGCGCGGCGTCCGCGGCCAGGTCCTGCTCCGCGGTGGTGTCGCGCAGCTCGTACATGGTGAGGTTGACCGACGACCTGGCGCCCGTGATGAGCTTGTCGATGGTGGTGAGCCCGTCGGCGGGCTCTATCAGCAGGCGAAGCGGCCCGGTGCCGATCCCGGCCGGGTGGGCATCGCTCTTAGGGTCCTTGGCTGACTTCGCGCTCGAATGTGAGCTCTTGTGGGCGGAATGGGAACTCGCGGGCGGGTCCGCGGACGCAGAGACTGTTACCTTGCAGCCGGTGAGGATCACGAGCGCGCTGGCCACCGCCAGCAACGGCAAACGGTGCATACCGTCATATCTACCGGCGATTCCGCGCAATTAACTCGGCTGTTGCGAGGTGTGTCACAGCGGTCGGTTGCGGTTCGTCATGGAGGATGACGAACCCCGAGACGGAGCGATGAGGCGTAGCTGATGAACGACGACTGGCTGGCCGGCCGGTTCGAGGGAAATCGCGCCAGGCTGCGGGCGATGGCCTACCGGATGCTCGGCTCGGCCAACGACGCCGAGGACGCCCTGCAGGAGGCGTGGATCCACGCGGCAGGGGCGGACGCGGACGCGGTGGCGAACCTGGACGGCTGGTTCACCACGATCGTGGCGCGCGTGTGCCTCGACATGCTGCGCAAGCGCAGGGCGCGGCCAGAGGAGCCGACCGGGGCGGACATCGAGCCCGGTGCGTTCGCGGCCGCGGCCCCGGCCCAGGCCGGGCCCGCGCCCGGCCCTGAGCAGGAGGCCGTGCTCGCCGACTCGGTCGGCCTCGCGCTGCTCGTGGTGCTCGACAGGCTGGCGCCCGCCGAACGGGTGGCGTTCGTGCTGCACGACATGTTCGGCGTGCCGTTCGGTGAGATCGCGGAGATCACCGGCCGCTCGCCGGACGCGGCGCGGCAGCTGGCCAGCCGGGCCCGGCGGCGGGTGCGCGGCGACGACACGGCGGCGACGGGCGACGCGGCGTCCGGCGAGCGGCTGGCCAGGCAGCGGACCGTCGCCGAGGCGTTCCTGGCCGCGTCGAGGGCCGGTGACCTCACGGCGCTGCTCGCGGTGCTCGACCCGGACGTGGTGCTGCACGCGGACCAGGCGGCCGTGCCGCCTGGGTACCCGGCCGTGCTCGAGGGCGCGGCGGCGGTCGCGCGCGGCGCCCGGACCGCCGCCGCGCGGTCCCGCACGTCTGCCGTGGCGCTGATCGACGGCGTGCCGGGGATCGTGTGGGCGCCGCGCGGGCGGGTGATCCTCGTGCTGGCCTTCAGCTACCGGGAGATGAGGATCTCCGGCATCGACATCATCGCCGACCGCGGCAGGCTCGACGTGCTGGAAATCGCCGTACCGGATTAGGGCATAAACAGCCCGTTCAAGGCACGATCAGGCGGCGCAGCAGCTCCTCCACCGCCACGCGGCCCTCCGCCAGGGCCGCCTGCGGGTCGTCGGCGCGGGCGATCACGATCGCCATCTCGTCGATCGCCGCCAGGATCATGTGCGCGAACGCGCTGACGAGGTGCGGCGCGAGCTGCCCGGCGTCCGCGACCGCCTGCAGCAGGGCCCGGGTCTGGCCGTACGCGCCCTCCTCGGTCATGGTCCGCCAGCGCTCCCAGCCGAGCACCGCCGGCCCATCGGTCAGGATGATCCGCTGGATAGCCGGGTCGCCGGCCAGGTCGATCCACTTCAGCGCGCCGGCGTGCAGCACCTCTACCGGGTCCCGGACGCTGGTGATCGCCGCCGTCATGTCGGCCGAGATCCGCTCGTCGACGCTCTCGACCACGGCTTCGAACAGCGCGTCCTTGCCGGCGAAGTGGTGGTAGAGCGCGCCGCGGCTGACACCCGCCGCCGACAGCACCGCCTCGATCGAGGTGTCCTCGTACCCGCGCTCGGCGAACAGCCGGGTGGCGACCTCGATGAGCTGCTCGCGGGTGGCGCGTCCCTGCGCGGCCCGCTTGCTCGTGCTGATAGGCGACGACTCGGTCATGGGATCCATTTGTACCTGGGTTGAGGCGCTGCTTGAGAGTGTTCCCCGCATCGGCCCCATCATGCGCGTTGACAGACCGACCATCGGTATGTATTTAATAGACCGACAGTCGGTCTGTAACTGGAAGGAAGCCTAGCATGGACGTCAGCACCTTCACCGCCCGTCGCCGCTCCCTGCCCGCCGAGGGCGGCGAGATCGCCTACACCGAGTTCGGCGACGCCGGCGCCCCCGTCGCCCTGTTCGTGCACGGGCTCGCCACCGGCGGCCTGATGTGGCGGCACGTCATCGAGCAGCTGTCAGGCACGACCCGGTGCATCGCTATCGACCTGCCCGCGCACGGCGGCACACCCGCGCGCGCCGACATGTCGGTGGCGGCGATGGCGGAGGTCCTCGCGGAACTGTGCGGCGGCCTCGGGCTCGGCAAGGTCGACCTCGTGGGCAACGACACCGGCGGGGCCATCTGCCAGATCTTCGCCGCCCGCTATCCCGCCGGCCTCCGCTCGCTCACCCTGACGAACTGCGACACCGACGGCAACTTCCCGCCGCCGGAGTTCGCGCCCATGGTCGAGCTCGCCAGGCAGGGCAAGCTCGCTGAGGGGTTCGCCGGCGTCGCCGCCAGCCCCGCCTCCCGGGCGGCGGGGCCGCTCGCGGGCCTGTACAACGATCCCGCCACGGTGCCTGACGAGGTCTGGCGCGAGTACTACGGCGGAGGGATCGACCGCGCGCGGGACGTCGAGCGGATGATGGCCGCCTTCGACCCGGCAGACCTGGCGGCTGCCACCCCGGGCCTGCGCGCGCTGCGGATCCCGGTGCTGTTCGTCTGGGGGACCGCCGACGAGAACAACTTCCCGGTCAAGTGGGCCTACCAGCTGCGCGAGATGATCCCTGGCGCGCGGGACGTCATCGAGGTGGACGGCGCGAAGCTGCTTTTCCCCGAGGAACGCCCTGGCGACCTCGTCCCGCACCTACGGGACTTCTGGGACCGCTAACCGAGCCCGCTACTGGGGCCGCCGACGGGGGCGAGCCTCAGTCCCTGAACACTTCCTCGGTGAACCACTGCCACAGGCGCGGGATGCCGTCCTCGCGGCGCACCGTGGGGGTGTACCCGAGCAGCTCGTGCGCCAGGTCGTACGAGGCGAAGTTGCGGCCGACCTCGCCGGCCCGCCGTGGCCGGTACTCGATCGGGTGGCCAGGCTTCCCCGCGGCACGCCGGCACAGGTCGGCGAGCTCAGTGAGGCTGGTCTCGACGCCCGAGGCGGCGTGCAGCACCGTGCCGCCCGGCACCCGGTCGTTTTCCAGGGCGAGCTGCAGGGCATTGGCGATGTCGTCGACGTGCACGTAGTCGCGGGACGCCGTGCCGTCGCCGTAGATGAGCAGCGGAACGCCGGAGTGCAGCGACTCGAAGTAGACGTTGACCACGCCGCGCTTGCGGGCGCACCAGGGACCGTAGACGTTGCCGAACCTGATGGCGACCGTGCGGATCCCGTAGGTCTTGGCGAACGCGTGCGCGTACCCCTCGCCGGCCAGCTTGCTCGCCCCGTAGGGAGAGATGGGCTTGGGCAGCGACCGCTCGCTGACCGGCGGCGTAGCGTCGCCGATGAGCGCGCCGCCAGTGGAGGCCTGCACGACGTTCGTGACCCCGCTGCGCCGCGCGGCGTCCAGCACGCGGAACGTGCCGATCACGTTGGCCTCGAAGTTCGCGACAGGGTCGGCCACCGAGCCGACCACCGAGCCGGCCGCGGCCAGGTGGATGACCGCGGTCATGCCGCGCAGCGCGTCATCGAGGGCGTCGGCGTCTCTGATGTCCCCCTTGACCAGCTCGGCGTCCACGCCGGCCAAGTGCGCGGGGTCGCCGGTGGACAGGTTGTCAAGCACGCGGACCCGGTGGCCGCTCGCCACCAGGCGCCGGACCAGCGTCGCGCCAACGAAACCGGCCCCGCCGGTCACCAGGACTTCTTCGGCAGCACTCACAAGTCCCGGAGTCTAGCGGGTGACGGCCGCGGCCGGCGCCGCGTCGGCGACAGTCGAGACGGTCCGAATGGCGCCAATTGTACTAAAAATATACGTCAATTGCGGACTTGAAAATGACCATATTCGGCTCCTCGCGATACTCCTGGCGTATATGTGGCAGCCATCGGAGCCGCGACTATCCGTGAGAACGGTGTGACGGATAGCTCCAGCCTGGGGAGTAACACCAGTACCATCAGTCACGATTTTCCGGCGAATAACATCAATCACGGAACGGGTAACCGAATTTATAGGGTTCACCCGGCATAACGGCAGGAAAACAGCTAGCGCGGCCAGTGTGACATATCACACACATCAATGTCCCGATCTCGGCTAGCGGACCGGTCGGATATGACAACTTCAGCAGTGCCTTTGACCTGCGAATATATATGGAAATGGAAGGGTTGATCGATGCTCTGGAAACGTAGTTATCTCAGCGTGATCTGACGGCGACACGCGGACACGAGAATCGCGTATCGGCGGACAACGGCGACGAACGGGTGATACGCAAGTACGGCGGCATGCAAGTCAATGCCGTCCCCGCGAGACAACCCAAATTATTTGGGGGGAAAGGTAAAACGATGGCAACGATCGCGTATCACCGGGAGTCCTGTACGTATATCCGGGCCCGAGCTATGCGACGCGGAGGCGCCTAAGGATGCGGCGCAACTGGCTGGGTCGCTCAGCCCTGGTGCTCCTCCCGGCAGTAGCGGCCGGGGCTCTGACCGCCGTCGCCACCCAGCCTTCTGCGGCGTACCAGGCATCTCCCGCGTACCACGTGTCTTCTGCGTTCTACGCGGCTCCCGCGGCCCCCGTGGCCGCGCAACTGACCGCATCCACCGAGTCAATCGGCAACCGCATCCTAGACATGGCCGAGACCCGTGCCGGCGACTGGTACTCCTACGGCAGCGCCGGACCGTCCTTCTTCGACTGCTCTGGCTTGGTCTACTGGGCCAGCCACCGTCTCGGCGTGAACATGCCGCGCACCACCTACGGCATGCTGTCCTCCAGCCTGCTGTACCGGGTGTCTAGCCCGCGGCGCGGCGACCTGGCGTTCTACGGCACAGGCCACGTGGAGTTCGTCACCACCTGGTACCACACCACGTTCGGCGCGCAGCATTCCGGAACGCGGGTGGGCTGGCACCGCTGGAACGCCTACTGGTACCCGACCATGTACTTCCGCATCCGCTAAGGAGGGTCTGACCCTGCACGAAGGGCCCTGACCCTGCCCTACCCCGGTGCGATCGCGCATGAGCGCGCACCCGCGGCGCGGCGGCCGGCGAAACCCCCACGGTTAGCCACCAGGCCGCCGCGCCGCAGTATGCTACTAAGTCATGCCGGACAGGAACGGTTAAGTGGAGTCATCCGCGCCGGCGCTGTCCCGGCGCCACGAGGCGGGCGCGCAGAGCGCCCGCGGCCTGCTGCTCACGCTGCTCGGCGAGTTTGTGCTCCCCGCCGAGGGCGTGGCATGGACGAGCGCCGTGCTTGCCGCCTTCGAACGCCTCGGCGTCGCGGAGAAGGCCACCAGGCAGGCGCTGATGCGTACCAGCAACGCGGGCTGGCTCACGCCGGACAAGGTCGGCCGCCGCACCCGCTGGCAGCTCACTCCGGCCGCGCGCCGGCTGCTCACCGACGGCGCGGAACGCATCTACTCCTTCGGCCCCGCCCACGACTGGGACGGGACCTGGGTCCTCGTGCAGGTGCGGATCCCCGACAGCGACCGGCGGGCCAGGCACGAGGTGCGGACCCGGCTGGCGTGGGCCGGGTACGGCTCGCTCGGCCCTGGACTGTGGATCAGCCCGCACGCGGCGCGTGAGCGCGAGGCCGTCAGGGCGCTCACCGAGGCGGGTGTCGCGGGCGACGCGCACGTGTTCACCGCTCGCCGGACGGGCCTGTCCGACGCTCGGGCGATGGTAGCGGCCGCCTGGGACCTGCCCGCGGTTGGCGCCGAATACGACCTGTTCCTCGCCGAGTTCCGCGACCCGGCGCCACCGGACGTGCTCGCCAGGCAGCTCGAGCTGGTGCACGCCTGGCGCCGGTTCCCCTCGCTCGACCCGTCGCTGCCCCCCGAGCTGCTGCCCGATCGGTGGAGCGGCACGGCGGCGGCGCGGCTGTTCGCCGAGCGCCACGGGCAGTGGGCGGACGGCTCGCGCCGCGAGTGGAAGCGCCTCAACACCTAGCGAACGTGCTACGAACTCTTGACGAATCATCGGTATTTCGTAGAGCATGGGGACATGTCGCACGTCGACTTCCGCACTGATCCCGGCCGGTACAAGCACTGGCGGATGAGCGTCGACGGCCCCGTGGCCACGCTCATCCTCGACGTCGACGAGCAGGCGGGCCTGCAGCCCGGCTACGAGCTCAAGCTCAACTCCTACGACCTGGGCGTCGACATCGAGCTCTACGACGCCACCCAGCGGCTCCGCTTCTCCCATCCGGGCGTGACGGCCGTGGTGATCACCAGCGGCAAGGACCGGATCTTCTGCGCGGGGGCGAATATCCGGATGCTCGCCGGGGCCAGCCACCCGTGGAAGGTGAACTTCTGCAAGTTCACCAACGAGACCCGCAACGGCATCGAGGACGCCACGGACAACTCCGGCCAGACCTATCTCGCCGCGCTGAACGGCACCGCGTCCGGCGGCGGCTACGAGCTGGCCCTGGCGTGCGACCGCATCCTGCTCGTAGACGACCGCTCGTCGGTGGTGTCGCTGCCCGAACTGCCGCTGCTCGGCGTGCTGCCGGGCACCGGCGGTCTCACCCGGGTGACGGACAAGCGGCACGTGCGGCGCGACGTCGCCGACTACTTCGCCACCAGGGCGGAGGGGGTCGGCGGCCGCAAAGCGGAGCAGTGGCGGCTCGTGGACGAAGTGGTTCCCCGCGCGAGGTGGGAAGAGATTGTGTCCGAACGGGCCCGTGCCGTCGCCCAGACCGCCGGCCGCCTCCCGGGCGGGGCAGGCGTCGAGCTGGCGCCGCTGGACAAGTCCCGTGCCGGCGACGCGATCGGCTACCGGTACGTGTCAGCCGCGCTGGACCGCGGCCGCGGCGTCGCCGAGATCACGGTGTCGGGCCCCGACGCGGACGCGCCGGCGTCGATGGACGAGGTGCGCGCCCTCGGCGACACGTTCTGGACGCTCGCGATGACCCGCGAGCTCGACGACCTGATCCTCGACCTGCGCACTAACGAGCCGGAGATCGGCGCGTGGGTGCTGCGCACCCAGGGGTCCGCGGAACGCGTGCTGGCCTGCGACGCCCTGCTGCTGGCCAACGCTGCGACGGACTGGCTGGCCAACGAGATCGTCCTGTACCTCAAGCGCACGCTGAAGCGGCTGGACGTGACGAGCCGGTCGCTGATCGCCCTGATAGAGCCGGGTTCGTGCTTCGCCGGGTCGCTGCTCGAGCTGGCCCTGGCCGCTGACCGCTCCTTCATGCTGTCCGGCGTCTTCGAAGATGTGTCTCCAAGCACGGGCGACCCCGGCGCGGAGCCCGCGGCGCTGACGGTCGGCCCGGTGAACCTCGGGCCGCTGCCGATGGGCAACGGGCTGACCCGGCTGCAGACCCGGTTCCTCGGCGACTCCGACGCGCTGGCCGCGGTCGAGAAGCGGGCCGGCGCGCCGCTGGCGGCCGCCGAGGCCGCGGAACTCGGCCTGGTCACGTTCGCCCCCGACGACATCGACTGGGACGACGAGGTGCGGCTCGCGCTCGAGGAGCGCGCGAGCTTCAGCCCCGACGCGCTGACGGGCCTGGAGGCGAACTACCGGTTCGCCGGGCCGGAGACGATGGAGACGAAGATCTTCGGCCGCCTGTCGGCCTGGCAGAACTGGATTTTCTACCGCCCGAACGCCTCGGGTCCCGACGGCGCGCTGCGCGCCTACGGCACGGGCAAGCGGGCAGATTTCGACCGGAAGCGAGTCTGATCGCCTGTGACCACGCCCGACTACGCCGAGAAGATTCCCAACAACGTCAGCCTGGCCGACGACCGGCGGCTGCAGCGGGCGCTGGAATCCTGGCAGCCCAACTTCCTGACCTGGTGGGAGACGATGGGGCCGACGCTGCCGACCCGGGACGTCTACCTCCGCACGGCGGTGAACGTGGGCCGCGAGGGCTGGGCGCAGTTCGGCCACGTGCCGATGCGGGACTACCGGTGGGGCATCTTCCTCGCCGAGCCGGACCCGGACCGGCGGATCGCGTTCGGCCGGCACAAGGGCGAGCCCGCCTGGCAGCAGGTGCCCGGCGAGTACCGCGCCGAACTGCGGCGGCTCATCGTCATCCAGGGCGACACCGAGCCCGCCTCCGTCGAGCAGCAGCGCAACCTCGGCGCCACCGCGCCCAGCCTGTACGACCTGCGCAACCTGTTCCAGGTGAACGTGGAGGAGGGCCGTCACCTGTGGGCGATGGTGTACCTGCTGCACGCCCACTTCGGCCGCGAGGGCCGCGAGGAGGCCGAGGAGCTGCTGCACCGCAACTCCGGCAGCGCCGACGCGCCGCGGATCCTCGGCGCGTTCAACGAGGAGACCCCGGACTGGCTGTCGTT
Source organism: Trebonia sp. (assembly GCA_036271115.1). Lineage (GTDB taxonomy): Bacteria > Actinomycetota > Actinomycetes > Streptosporangiales > Streptosporangiaceae > Trebonia. The sequence continues at coordinate 2,350 of DATBBI010000190.1, read as the reverse complement.
CTTCATGTTCACCTACTTCACCGACCGGGACGGCAAGTACCAGCTCGGCACGCTCAAGGAGAGCGCCTTCGACCCGCTGTCGCGCACCTGCGAGTTCATGCTGAAGGAAGAGGCGCACCACATGTTCGTCGGCACCACCGGCGTGGACCGGGTGGTGGAGCGGACGGCAGTGCTCATGCGCGAGCACGACACCGACGACATCGCCCCGTTGGGCGGAATCCCGCTCGCGGTCATCCAGAAGTACCTGAACTTCCACTACAGCGTCAGCCTGGACCTGTTCGGCGGGGAGACCTCCACCAACGTGGCGAACTATTTCACCAGCGGGCTGAAGGGGCGCTGGCAGGAGGAGCGCCGCAAGGACGACCACGTCCTCACCGAGGCGGTGACCGCGGTCGAGCAGATCGACGGCGGCCGCATCGTGGCGGCGGAGCTGCCCGCGCTCACCGCGCTCAACCACGACCTGCGCACCGCCTACATCGCCGATTGCGAGACCGGGATCACCCGGTGGAACCGCATCCTGGCCGCGGGCGGGATCACCGGGCCGGGGCTGCGCCTGCCGCACGTGGGGTTCAACCGCAAGGTCGGGTCCTTCGCCGGCTGCCACATCACCCCCGCCGGCCAGATCGTGGACGCGGCGGCCTGGGAGGCGGGCCGCCCGGCCTGGCTGCCCACCCCGGCCGACAAGGCCCACGTGGAGTCGCTGATGCGGCCCGTGTACGAGCCGGGGAAGATCGCCGCCTGGCTGGCGCCGCCCCGCAACGGCATCAACGGCCAGCCGCTCGACTACTCCTACGTCCGCTTCTGACCGCGGCGCCGGCCCCGCCGGCGGCGCCCAGCTCCGCCCAGCGGGCCCGGGCCGGCGCCTCCCAGGCGCGGTGAAGGCCGCCGAACACGACTGCCGCCCGGGCCCCGATCCAGCCGGGCGGGAGCAGCTCCGGGGGCAGGCCCGGGTCGGCCAGCGGGAACCGCCGCCACTCGTCCACCAGGCGGACCTGGGCGAGCAGCGTGTCGTCGCCGGGCGCGGGCAGCAGGTCCTCGAAGCGGGCCAGGAACGCCCGGTACATGGCGGCCAGATCGTCCAGGTGCCAGGCCTGCTCGACCAGCGAGCGCTGCGCCCCGATCCCCGCGAACGGGCCGGTGAAGGAGAAGGTCTCCGCGGTCAGGCCCAGCTGCTCGGTGACCTGCTTGGCCTCCGCCTCCCGGGCCGGGTGCGGGCTGACCCACACGCCGGGCAGCGGGCTGCCGAAGCCGGCCCAGGTGAGCCGGGTGCGCAGCTTGTGACGCAGCTGCCGGCGGGTCTCCGGGACGGTCACCAGCAGCACCAGCCAGCGGCCGTCCCAGGCCGGCGCGTCACGGCCGAAGGAGTAGATGCGCGCCGCCCCCTCGGCGAGCAGCTCGTGGCCCTGCGGGGTCAGCGCCCACCGCACCCGCCGGCCGGCCCGGTGGGCGGTGATCCAGCCGCCCGCGGCCAGCCTGGCCAGCGCCTGGCGGGCCGACTTCTCCTCCAGCCCGAGCCCCCAGGCGACGTGCAGCAGGGCCGAGGTCCACGGCGGCTCGTCCGCGGGCAGCACGAACTCACCGAGGATCGTCAGCAGGAGTGAGCGGGCGCTGCCGGATCCGCCGCCCGGGCGCCGGGGCGGAGGTGACAGGCTGTCCACCGCTCAATTCTACAAGTAATTGACGGCGCGCTAAATGTATGTAGAGGATATGTCCATCGTGTTCCCGCGGGCGGATGGGACCAGTCATGCCTGTCGAGGCTTTCAATGCCAGCGTGTATCTCCTGGACCGCCAGGTCGAGGCGGGCCGGGGCGGCCATCTCGCCGTGACCGGGCCGGCCGGGTCGTTCACCTACGCCGAGCTCGCCCAGCGGGTGGCCGCGTTCGCGTCCGGCCTGCAGGCGCTGGGGGTGCGGCCCGAGGAGCGGGTGGTGCTCGTCACCTCCGACCGGCCCGAGACCGTGATCACCTTCCTGGCGCTGCTGCGCATGGGGGCAGTCGCGGTCCCGGTGTCCACCATGTACAACGGGGCCGAGCTCGGTGAGCTGCTGCGCGACACCCGGGCCCGGGTGGTCGTGGCCACGAGCGAGTTCGCTGCCGTCACCCGGGAGGCCATGAGCCTGGCGCCGGAGGCCGGCACGCTCGTGCTGGCCGGGGAGGACGGCGGGGACGGGCCCGGCGCCCGTTCCTGGGCCGGTGTGCTGGCCGAGGGCCAGCGCGCCGGGCCCGCCGCCCCCTATGGCACCTGGTTCGACTCCCCCGGCTTCTGGCTCTACACCTCCGGCACGACCGGCACCCCGAAGGCCGCGATGCACCGGCACGGCAGCATCGCCCGGGTCTGCGAGACCTACGCC
>DATBBI010000189.1:0-9959 GCA_036271115.1 Trebonia sp. | reverse complement strand
GCTATCTCGTATTTGAGATATCGTTTTCAGTATGGACGACCTCCCGGTCATGCCCGGGTTCCGCGAGATGGCGCTGCGCCGGATGGCGGCGCAGCGCGCTGGCCTGGTCCGCGACCTGGTCGCGCAGCGCGAGGCGGCGGGCCTGTCGCAGACCGAGGTGGCCGCGCGCATGGGCACATCCCAGTCCGCCGTCGCCCGGCTCGAGTCCGGCGCGACCGACGCCCGCGCCTCCACCCTCGAACGGTACGCGGCCGCCATTGGCGGCGAGATCACCTGGAGACTGAATGACTGATCGCGCGTCGAGCCCGGCGGGCCCGGAGTTCCCGTGGCCAGGGCAGCCGTCACCGGGGACACCGCCGTCTCCGGGCAGGCCGAAGCAGGATCCTGGTCCGGTGCCGCCCACCAGGGTCTGGCTCGACCCGCACGCCGGATGGCAGGACACGCTCTACGAGCGGCTCCTCGAGCAGCGGATCGTGCTCGCGTCCGGCGTTCTCGACGACGCGGCGGCGACGCGGCTGTCCGCGCAGCTCCTCACCCTCGACGCCGAAGGCACCGGCCCGATCCGCCTCGAACTGCAGAACCTCCAGGCGGAACTGCCGGCCGCGCTCACCTTGATGGGTGTGCTCGACGTGATACGGGCGGAGATCCAGGCGTTCGCCAGCGGTGAGACAGGCGGCGCCGCGCTCGGCGTGCTGGCCTCCTGCCCGCGCCGCGCCGCGTACCCCAACGCGTCGTTCACGCTGTCGGAGCCGAAACTGCAGTTCGGCGGCACGGTGACGGCCGTGACCGCGCGGGAGCAGCAGGTCCGCCGGATGGTCGACTCGCTGTTCTACCGCATCGCCGAGGCCGCCGGCCGCGATGCCGGGGAGATCCGCGAGGACGCCAGGCGCGGCCGCACCTTCACGACCGCGGAAGCGATCGGCTACGGCCTCATCCAGGACCGGGCCACGAAGCGCCCCGCCTAGCGTCCCCGGCTTACCCGGACCAGCACGTGTACGATCTCCACAGCCTGCTGGACGGAGACCGATGAAAGAACTCGAATCGCTGGACGCTGCCTTCGTCATCGACACCTTCCTGCTGCTGCTGATCGGGATCGGGCCGAAGATCGCGCTGGTGCCATTCCTGGACGCGACCGCGGGCATGCCCGAGGCCGTCAAGCGGCGCGTCCTGCGCAAGATGCTGACCACCGCCGCCATCGTCGCCGCGCTCTTGCTGGTTCTCGGCGGGCTGCTGACCAGGCTGCTGCACTTCTCGCCCGGTGCGCTTGGCGTCGCCAGCGGCATCATCCTGCTGGTCATCGCGCTCTCCATGGTGCTCGGCCATCAGGCTGGCAACGGCGGTGACCACCCGGTCGAGGGCCGGGACCCGATGCAGGTGGCGGTCTTCCCGCTCGCCGTGCCCTACCTGCTCAACCCGGCCGGGATCGTCGTCCTGGTCACCCTGTCGGCCGAGGCCACCTCCATCGCCGTGCTCGCCGTCGCCGTTGGCGTGCTCATCGCGGTGCTGGTGTTCGACGTCTTCGTCTTCCGCGCGGCGGTGCAGGTCAGCGGCAAGCTGGACGCGAGCCGGATGCTGGTCACCGAGAAGGTGTTCGGTTTCCTGCTGGCCGCGCTCGGGGTCCAGCTGGTGCTCAACGGCCTGTCCGATGTCGGCGTGATCCACCTGACAACCGGCCACTGAACCCATAGCCCACCGAACGTGGTCGATGTGACATCGTCCACCCTCTTAGGTAGTCGATGGGCCATCGACCACGTTCCCCTGCCCCAATCGCGCACGCTCCGGAGACTCCCGCGACCTGTGTTGTTTCTGATGACGCTGTTGCTATCTGCTAATAATCGCGACGTTCCGAGCAACATGAATCACATGAGGTCTTCATTTCACCTGTGGTGCGAATACCGGCAGCCGCTTCTTACGTTCAGTAATCAGCATTCAACGATTCGTGATTTTTTTGGTCCCTAACTATAGGGATTTCGAGCTTCCCTCGTTACCATCGAGTTGCGGGCCAGGAAAACCGAAGTTCCGGGCAAACAGGTCACGCCCGGGACTGCTACAGAGAGTAACATCGCGAGGACTCGGAGTTATTCTATGACCGGCGACACTCCTCAGGAGAGCGGCCACACGTCGGGTGCCGAGTCCGCGGGGATACAAAACCCTGACCCTGATGACTTGTCCGGATATGGCACTGCGGGGGAAGAAAAGACCGTAGTGGCGGATTCCGGCACAGCCAGCGTCTGGCCGTCGTGGCTTGGCGCTGCACGTCCGGCGGGCTGGTTCCTGTCGGTCTCCGGGGAAGCGGCCCCCCCGGAGATGCCCGGCACGGAACCAGCCCGCGCGGATGCCGCCCAGTCGGCCGACCCCAGCCCAGGCGACCCCAGCCCAGGCGACCAGCCCGGACGGGCGGGGACATCCGAGCGGGCAAAGGTCAACGCGCCGACTGGGCCGTCCACGCTAACGGACGTCCCCGAACGGGGCGAGCCTGACCCGGACGAGTGGGCCGGGCAGCCGTCCGCGGACGGCCGGGCTGAGTATTCACCGGCCCAGGACGAGCGGGCCGAGCGGCCCGGCAGGGACAACGCGGCCGCACCGTACGCGGTGGCCGACACCGGGCCCGACGACGGCTGGTACGAGGACCCCCAGCCAACGTCGGTCCACCAGATCCCGCAGCGCTGGTCATGGCCGCCCGAGCCGCTGCCAGAATCCTGGCAGGCCGCGCCCATGGCCACGCCGTCTCAGGCTGGCCTGCCCCAGGCTGGCGACTGGTACGAGCCGGGCTGCGAATCCCGGCAGGACGCGCAGGCTTACGAGCCGCAGCGCACCGGGACGTGGCAGGAGACCTGGCAAGACGAGCCGGCCGGCGAGTCGTGGGGCCCGGCGTCCGGGCAGCCGCGACCGTACGAGTCGCCGCTGCGGGAACCGCGGTTCGTTCCCGTGGTCGGCCCGACGGCGGCGCTGCGCGGCCGGGCCGGGGGACCAGGGTTTGTCGTGCCGCCGGGGGCGGTGCCCGGGCTCTACGACCCGGCGCGGCGGTCCGGGTGGCAGCTCGCGGCGGGCGTGTGGGACGAGTCGGGAGTCAGCTGGGAGCCGCCCGTAGCGGTGCCGCTGCCGGGACCCGGCTGGAGCGAGTACGGGCGCAGCGGGGGACCGCACAATCAGCCCCTGGCGGCCGATGACTACGGCCAGGACGACGAGCCGGCGCACAGCGGCCCCGCCTTCACGGGAGCCCCGGCCTTCTCCGCCGCGCCCGCCTTCGCGGGCGCGGCCAACTTCGCCGGAGCGCCCACCTTCGCCGACGCGCCCGCGGCGACGCGGACCGGCGCTCCTCCGCTGTCCAGTCAGTGGCGGGACGACGAGTCCGACCTTGGCCCCGGTGAGCCGGACGAGCTGTACCGGGCCTGGCAGGGCTCGGTCCGCCAGGCGGCCAGGGCGCCCCGGGCGCCGGGGCCGCGGATGACAGCGGCGGGGCGCCACCGGGTGTGGCAGGTGGTCCGGGTGGGCGTCCCGGTCGCGGTCCTGGTGACCGTCGGCGCGGGCGCGATCATGATGCTGACCGGCACGACCAACGAGATGCTCGCCAGCCGTGGCAGCCAGTCCAGTCCGGATGCCAGCGGCAGCGCCGGAGCGTTTGCCGGGTACCCCGGCCAGCACGGGACGGTGACGGTCAACTCGATCGCGGCCGCGGGCGGCATCCGGCTCGCGGTCGGGGCCGCCGACGGGCATCCCGCCATCTGGCGGCGCGCCGCCGACGGCTCCTGGACGCTGATCTCGGCGTCGTCGCCCGCCGTCTCCCAGCGGCCGGGCACCGACAGCCTGATCGGCCTGGCCCACGGCCCGGCGGGCTGGATCGCGGTCGGTACCGCGGACTCCCAGGGCAGCCAGCAGCCGGTCGTCCTCACCTCCGCCGACGGCGCCACCTGGCAGGCGGTCAACAGCACCGCCTTCACCGCGCCGGGCATCTCCGTCATGGGGGTGACGGCCGGCCGCAGCGGCTACGTCGTCGTCGGCAAGCAGATGAGCAACGGCCGGACGTTCGCGGCCATGTGGTGGTCAGGCGACCTGCGTAACTGGACGGGCGGCAGCAATGGCGGCCTCGACGGGCGGCTGAAGTCCAGCGCGGTGTACGCCGTCGGCGCCACCGCCACCGGTTTCGTCGCGGCGGGCACGCACGGCGGCTGCCATACGATCTGGACCTCCGCGGACGGCAAGACCTGGAGCCCTTACGACGTGCCCAAGCCGCCCGGCGCGACCGACGCCCTGCTTCAGCAGGTCGCGGTCAACGGCACCCGCGTCGTCACGGCCGGCTACGTGGTCGACAAGGCCGGCGACGCCCCCGTCGTGGTCGTGTCCGCGGACGGCGGCAGGACCTGGCGGCAGATCCTGCTGTCCGCCCCCGGCGGCGTCGGCGCGGTCAGCACGCTGACCGCGGCGGGGAACGGGTTTGTCGCGGCGGGCATGGCCGGCCCCGCGGGCGCCCAGCACGCCGTCACCTGGAGCTCGCCTGACGGGATCACGTGGTCGGCGGCCACGCCGGTAAGCGCGGGCCAGATCACCGCGCTGTCCGCGCTGGGCGCCGTGGTCTCCGGCGCCGCGCAGCGCGGCGCCGACCCGTCCGTCGTCACCTTCGCCGCGCCCTGACGGCGAAGACGGCAAAGATGGCAGAGACGGCAAAGACCTCAGGGGCGAAGCCGGACGCCGCGGATCGAGGCATCGAGCACCTCAGCGACGTGCGCGGTGGCGATCGTCTGGCCGCGGCTGGCGAGCTCGGCCGAGATCTGCAGCGTGCACCCGGGATTCGCGGAGATCACCAGCGCCGCGCCCGAGTCGAGCACCGCGTCCGCCTTCGCCGCGCCGAGGGCGCGCGCCGCGTCCGGCTGGAGCAGGTTGTACACGCCGGCCGAACCGCAGCAGGTGCCCGCGTCCCGCAGCTCCACCAGTTCCAGGTCCGGGATGTCGCGGAGCAGCGCGCGCGGCTCGCGGGTGATCCGCTGCGCGTGCCCGAGGTGGCAGGCGTCGTGGTAGGCCGCCCGGACCGGCACCGGGTGCCGGGGCGCGACAGGGCCGAGTTCGGCGAGGAACTCCGTCAGGTCGCGGACCCGCGCCGACAGCGCCGCCGCCCTGGCCGTCATCGACGGATCGCCGAGGTGCCCGAACAGCCGCTCGTACTCCTTCATCGCCGACCCGCACCCGGCGGAGTTGACGACGATCGCGTCCACCTCCGCCCCCTCGAACGCCTCGATCGTCCGCGCGGCGAACCGCGCCGCCTCCGCTATCCGCCCCGAGTGCAGCGACAGCGCCCCGCAGCAGCCCTGCTCGCGCGGGATCACGACATCGCACCCCTCGGCCGCGAGCACCCGCGCGGTCGCCGCGTTGACCTGCGGGAAGAACACCGACTGCACGCAGCCGGTGAGCATCCCGACCACCGCGCGGCGCTGCCCGCGCGCCGCTACCCGCGCGGGGAACCGGCCAGGCGGCAGCGGCCGGGAGGGCGGCGGCGCGAGCCGCAGCGCCGCCGCGGCGGCGGGCGACAGCCGGCCCAGCGCCCCGAGCGGCCCGTCGCGGGTCAGCAGCCGGTCCACGCCGGTCCGCTGCGCCGCGCGCAGCGGCGCGATGGCCGCCCGCAGCCGCCGCGGGTACGGGAACAGCGCGAAGATCGCCTCCCGCGTGGCGCGGTCCCTGCGTGACCGCGGAGCCGGCGGCACGGCAGGCCCGGTCCCCTCGGGAGCGGGCCTGCCGCCCTCTTCCGTCCAGTCCCTGGCCGCCTCGATGATCTGGTCGTACTGCACCCCGGACGGGCACGCGGTCATGCACGCCATGCAGCCGAGGCACCGGTCGAAGTGCTCCGCCGCGGCCTCCGTCAGCGGCGCGCCGTCCAGCAGCTGGCTCACCAGGTGGATCCGGCCACGCGGGGAGTCCATTTCCTCGCCCCACAGCTGGTACGTGGGGCAGGCCGGCAAGCAGAACCCGCAGTGCACGCAGTCGTTCACCGCGGAACGGACGCCGTCCTCCGCCCCGTTCGCCTGGTGGCTCACCAGCGGCTCCACCGCGTCGCTGCTCATCAGATCACCTCAGGGAACCGGCCGGGCGACATCCGGTGGCCGGGGTCGAACTGGTCCTTGACCGCCCGCATCAGGCTCAGCCCCGGGACGCTCCCAGCCATCCCGCCGCGGCCAGCGAGGGCCGCGCGCACCTCACCGGGCGCCGCCAGCACGGCGACGCCGCCGCGCGCGTGGTCGAGCGCGCCGCGCAGCGCCCCGGCGAACCTGGCGCAGGCCCCTGGCTCGCCGGGCGGGCAGCTGACATAGAGGACACCCGCGCCGGCAGAGCCGGCGACCGACGGCGCGATCCCCGCGTCGCGGGCCGCCGCGTCGATCGCGCCGAGCACCTGGCCGAGCGCCGACACCCAGAACGACACCCGCACGAGGGTCTCGCCAGCCTCAGCCGCCGGCGGCCCAGGCCACCACGGCGGCGCGGTCTCCGACACCTTGGCCCGGGAGGCCCCGGAACGCCCGAGCAGGTCGGCCATCGCCGCCGCACGCGCCGCCACGCCGTCCGCCGACCCCTCGAGCAGGACGCTCACCAGCAGCGGCCCGCTGGCGGCCGGCCGGCTCAGCTCGACGGCCGACGCGGTCAGCGACGAGTTCGCGGCCGCGGCGACGGCGTCGCAAACCGCGGGCAGCGCGTCGGCGGCGAACTCCGCCGCCACGAACGCCCGCGCCGCGGGCAGCGGGTGCAGCCGGAACGTCACCTCGGTGATCAGCCCGAGCGTCCCCGCCGATCCGGCGAAGAGCTTGCCGAGGTCGTAGCCGGCGACGTTCTTGACCACCTTCCCGCCGGACCGCGCCACGGTGCCGTTCGCCAGCACGATCGTGATCCCGATCAGCAGGTCGCGCGGCGACCCGTAGCGCAGCCGCCGCGGGCCGGCGAGCCCGGACGCCACCACGCCGCCCGCCGTCGCGCCGGCCGGCACGTCGAGCGCGATCTCCTGCCCGGCGGCGGCGAGCGCCGCCGCGACGTCACCCATCCGGGCGCCCGCCTGCAGGCGGGCCACCAGGTCCCCTGACGCGTGCTCGAGCACCGCGTCCATCCGCGACATGCCGACGAGGACGTCGCACCGCGACGGCGGCGCGCCCCAGCCCAGCCGGCTCCCGCCGCCGCGCGGCACGACGGCCAGCTCATGCTCGGCCGCGACGCGCAGCACGGCCGCCGCCTCGCCGGTGCTTGCGGGCAGCGCCACGAACGCGGGCACCACCCCGGCGTCCCCGTCCATCGCGTCGGCGGCAGCGCCGTCGCGGACGTCCGCGCACGCCTCGGCAAGCGCCTTGGCTACGGAGTCGGCTGCGTACGTTCCGGATGAATGCATTAAAAGATCTCCACACCCGCGGCGGCGGCAGGGTGGGCGCCGCGGCGCGGGCCAGGGACCTCGCCGCACAGCCGCGGGGTCGGGAAGATCTTGCCGGGGTTGCACAGGTTCGCCGGATCGAAGGCGCACCGGACCAGCTGCATCGTGTCCAGGTCGTCAGGGCTGAACATCTTCGGCATGTACTTCGACTTGTCGACCCCCACGCCGTGCTCGCCGGTGATCGATCCGCCGTACTCAATGCACGTGTCGAGGATCGCGCCGGACAGCACCTCCGCGGCCTCCGTCTCGGCCGCCGAAGCGTCGTTGTACAGCACCAGCGGGTGCAGGTTGCCGTCCCCGGCGTGGAACACGTTCGCCACCCGGATCCCGGCCTCCTGCGACAGCGACCAGATGCGGGCCAGCACGTCGCCGAGCGCGGTCCGCGGCACCACGCCGTCCTGCACGATGTAGGCGGGAGACAGCCGCCCGACGGCCGCGAACGCGGACTTGCGGCCGGCCCAGATGCCGGCCCGCTGCACGGGGTCGTCGGCCGACCTGATCTCGCGGGCGCCCGCCTTCTCGCACAGCGAAAGGACGGTGGCCAGCTCGGCCTCTACTTCCGCGGCGGGCCCGTCGAGCTCGACGAGGAGCACCGCGGCGGCCCCCTCCGGGTACCCGCAGTGCACCGCGGCCTCCGCCGCCTCGATGGACAGCGCGTCCATCATCTCGATCGCGGCGGGCACGATCCCGGCGCCGATGATGTCCGTGACCGCCCGGCCGCCCGCCTCCAGCGAGTCGTAGGCGGCGAGCACCAGGTGCACCGCCTCGGGCGCCGGCGTCAGCTTGACGATGATCTTGGTGACGATGCCGAGCGTGCCCTCCGAGCCGGTGAACGCGCCGAGCAGATCGTAGCCACTGGCGACGCCGGTGCCGTCGCCGAGCCAGGTCAGCTCGCCTGACGGCGTGACGATCTCGAGCCCGAGCACGTGGTTGACGGTGAACCCGTGCTTGAGGCAGTGGGCGCCGCCGGAGTTCTCCGCGACGTTCCCGCCGACGGAGCAGACGACCTGCGACGACGGGTCGGGCGCGTAGAACAGGCCGAGGTCCCGCACCGCCTCGGTGACCTTCAGGTTGGTCACGCCCGGCTCGACGACCGCCCGGCGGGCAACCGGGTCGACCTCGAGGACGCGGCGCATCCGGGACATGACGATCAGCACGCCCTCGGAATGCGGCACCGCGCCGCCGGACAGGCCGGTGCCGCTGCCGCGCGCCACGAACGGGACCCCGTGGTCCGCGCACGCGCGGACCACGCCGGCCACCTCCCCGGCGGTGCCAGGGAGCACCACCAGGGCGGGCGTGGCGCGGTGCGAGGTCAGCCCGTCGCACTCGTAGGTCCGCAGCTCCAGAGGGTCGGTGATCACGTTCGGGGCGCCGCAGATATCCGTCATCCGCGGGATCAGCGCGCTGGCATCGGCCACAGCAGCACCCCTTCCCTACGGCATGCGTTCGTACGCGGGGAGCGTGAGGAAATCGCTGAACGAGTCAGCGAGCGCGACCTCGGTGAACAGCGCGACCGCCTGACCGTACCTGGCCGCGTCGAAGCTGCCGCCCGCCAGCTCCTGGATCTTCACGAGCTCCTCATCGATCATGCGCTCGACCACCTCCTTTGTCACGAGGGGGCCGTCGTCGAGGATGACGTCGTTGTGGATCCACTGCCAGACCTGGGAGCGGGAGATCTCCGCGGTGGCGGCGTCCTCCATCAGGTTGAAGATGGCGACCGCGCCGTTGCCGCCCAGCCAGGTAGCGAGGTACTGGAGGCCGACGCTGATGTTGTTCCGCAGGCCTGCCTCGGTGATACCGCCAGGCGTCTTGGACACCGAGAGCAGGTCCTCGGCGTTCACGGCGACCTCGGGGCGCTGACGGTCGAGCTGGTTGGGCTTGTCGCCGAGCTTGGCGTCGAAGATCTCCTTGCAGACCGGCACCAGGTCGGGGTGGGCGACCCAGGAGCCGTCGAAGCCGTCGTTCGACTCGCGTGTCTTGTCGTCGCGCACCTTCGCCAGCGCCACCTTGTTGACCTCGGGGTCGCGGCGGGACGGAATGAACGCGGCCATGCCGCCCATGGCGTGCGCGCCCCGCTTGTGGCAGGTCTGCACGAGCAGTTCGGTGTAGGCGCGCATGAACGGGGCGGTCATGGTGACCGCGTTGCGCTCGGGGAGCACGAAGTCACGGCCGCGGGTGCGGAACTTCTTGATGATGCTGAACAGGTAGTCCCAGCGGCCCGCGTTCAGGCCGGCGCTGTGGTCGCGCAGCTCGTACAGGACCTCGTCCATCTCGAACGCGGCCGGGATCGTCTCGATCAGCACGGTCGCGCGGATGGTACCGCGCGGGATGCCGAGGGAGTCCTGGGCGATGGTGAACGCGTCGTTCCACATCCGGGCCTCGAGGTGGCTTTCCATCTTCGCCAGGTAGAAGTACGGGCCCTTGCCCTTGTCGAGCTGCTTCTGCGCGGACGCGACCATGTACAGCGCGAAGTCGGTGAGGCTGCCGGAAGCGCGTTCGCCGTCGATGAGGATGTGCTTCTCCGGCAGGTGCCAGCCGCGCGGCCTGACGACGATCGTGGCGA
>DATBBI010000188.1:0-2509 GCA_036271115.1 Trebonia sp. | reverse complement strand
GGCCGGTCCCGGGCGTTCGCCGGCGGCCGCGGCGTGCCGGTATCGCTGCTCACGTACCTGGCCGACGACCTGGTCGCCGTGCACGGTCAGTCCGACCAGCAGCAGCTGCTCAAGCCGGGCAGGCAGCGCGAGGCGCTCGACAAGTACGCGGGCGCCGAGCTGGCCGTGGTGCTCGGCGACTACCAGCGGACGTTCCAGCGGCACCGGACGGTGCACGAGGAGCTCATGACGCTGACCTCGCAGGCACGGTCCCGTGCGGCGGAGGCCGAAGCCCTCAGGGCCGGCCTCACCGAGATCGAGAAGCTCGAGCCGGCGGCCGGCGAAGAGGCCGCGCTGCGCGCGGAGGAGGAGCGGCTGGCCAACGCCGACTCGCTGCACGCCGGCGCGACGATGGCGCACGAGGCGCTGCTCGGCGACCCGACCGCGGCCATGGAAGGAGCGGACGCGATCACGCTGCTCGGCCAGGCGCGGCGGGCGCTTGAGGAGGTGCGCCGCTATGACGCCGAGATCGACGGGGTGGCCGGCCGGCTCTCCGACGCCGCGTACCTCGTCTCAGAAGTGGCCGCCGAACTGGCCTCCTACATCCAGTCGATCGACGCCGACCCGGCCAGGCTCGCCGTCGTCCAGGAGCGCCGCGCGGCGCTGAACCGGCTGGTCCGTGTCTACGGCCCCGGCGGCGTCTCCCCGTACCTCGACCTCCCGCCCGCGGGCGGGCAGGATCCGGCCGGGGAACCCGACGAGATAGCCGCCGTGCTCGACTGGGCGCACCGCGCCGCCACCCGGGTCACCGACCTCGACACGGACGACGACAAGATCGGCGCCCTCACCGAGGAGGAGGCGGCGCTCGCCGGCGAGGTCGCCGAGCTGGCCGCCCGGCTGTCCGGGCTGCGCCGCGCGGCGGGCGAGCGGTTCGCCAGCGACGTGACGGCCGAGCTGACCGCCCTCGCCATGCCGCACGCCAGGGTCTCTGTCCACATCAGCGAGCTGGACGAGCCGACGCTGCACGGCATCGACGACGTGGAGATCCGGCTGGCCGCGCACCCGGGCGCACCCCCGCTGCCGCTGCACAAGGGTGCCTCCGGCGGCGAGCTGTCCCGGGTGATGCTGGCGATCGAGGTGGTCTTCGCCGGCGCCGACCCGGTGCCGACGTTCGTGTTCGACGAGGTGGACGCCGGCGTCGGCGGCAAGGCCGCGGTCGAAATCGGCCGCCGCCTGGCCAAGCTGGCCAGGCTCGCCCAGGTCATCGTGGTCACTCACCTGCCCCAGGTCGCCGCGTTCGCCGACAACCACCTGGTGGTGGAGAAGTCGAGCGACGGCAGCGTCACGAGCAGCGGGGTGGTCCGCCTCGATCACGACGCGCGGGTCCGCGAGCTGTCCCGCATGCTGGCCGGCCTGGAAGACTCCGAGTTCGGCCAGGCCCACGCCGCCGAGCTCCTCGCCCTCGCCGCCGAACAGGCCGAACAGCCCTAGCCCGCCCTCGCCGCGCCGTCGAGCGCCAGCGTCATGAAGCAGTTGTCGTCGCTCGGCCGGTAGCCAGCGAACGGCTCGCACGCGGTGAACCCTGCGCTTTCGTACAACGCCCTGGCGGCCGCGAACTCCGCCATCGTCCCGGTCTCCAGGCTCACCCGGCGCATGCCCTCGGCCCTGGCCACACCCAGCAGGTGGTGGAGCATCGCCCGCCCGACCCCGCGTCCGCGGGCCGCGGCCGCGGTGTGCATGGACTTGATCTCGGCATGCTCCGCGTCCAGCCGCTTGAGCGCGCCGACGCCGAGCAGTTCGCCGTCGGCCCGGAAGCTGAAGAACGAGATCGCCGGGTCCAGCAGCCCGTCCACGTCCAGCGCGAACGCGTGCTCAGGCGGCGTGGAAGCCAGCATCGCCGTCATGTGCCGCTCGAGCAGGGCCCGCACGTCGGGTGCCCGGGGATCGTCAGCAGTGATCTCGCCGTCAGGTGTCACGGCGGAAGGGTACAAGACCTCGATCCGGTCCCGGTAACGCTTTGGTTACGTCCGCCGCCCGCCCCCCATCCGGTCGCCGGGCGGCGCCGAAGCACGGGCGTAGCAGGAAGGTTCTCACCGCGATGAAAGGACCGTCCATGTCCGGAAACAGCTATGGCCGTCGTGCAGTGCTGCGCGGCGCCGCGGGAGCCGGAGCGATCGGGCTTGTTGCGGCGGCCGGCGTCGGCACCGTCGCGGCCAGCGCGTCAGCCGCGACGGCAACGCCAGAGCAGGAGCAGGCGCCGGCGGCGACCGACACCCCGGTCGTCGTGTACCTGCGCGACGCCAGCTCGGGCGAGCTGGAGATATTCGCCGGCACCAGCCGGACCCAGGTTCACGACCCCGCGCTGGCCGCCCGGCTGGCCCGAGCGATTTCTGTGAGGTAACCGCATGTCATCGCACCGCGAGGCGCCGGAGATCGCCAAGGACCCGGTGGCCGACAGCACCGATGTGTACGCGTTCGTCAGCCCGGACAAGCCGGACACGGTCACGCTCATCGCCAACTACATTCCGCT
>DATBBI010000187.1:0-4211 GCA_036271115.1 Trebonia sp. | reverse complement strand
GGCGATGGGCCGCGGCGGCATGCAGTTCATGCTCATCATCTGGCTGCAGGGCATCTGGCTGCCGCTGCACGGCTACAGCTTCGACCGGACCCCGCTCTGGGCGGGCATCTACCTGGTGCCGCTCACGGTGGGCTTCCTGCTCGCGGCGCCGCTGTCCGGCATCCTGTCGGACAAGTTCGGCGCCAAGCCATTCACCGTAGGCGGGGCCCTGCTGACGGGCGCGACCTTCCTGATGCTGATATTCGTCCCGGTGGACTTCGCCTACTGGGAGTTCGCGCTCGTCATCGCCCTCAACGGCTTCGGCTCAGGCTTGTTCTTCTCGCCGAACTGGGCGGAGATGATGAACTCCGTGCCGGCCAGCCAGCGTGGAGCAGCAGGCGGCATGATCGCCACCTTCCAGAACTCCGCGTTCGTGCTGTCGATCGGCATCTTCTTCACGCTGATGGTGGCGGGCCTGGCCAGCCAGCTGCCGGCAGCGATGCTGAACGGGCTCACCGCGCAGGGCGTCCCGGCCGCGACCGCCGCGCCGATCTCGCACCTGCCCCCGATCGGCGTGCTGTTCGCGTCCTTCCTCGGCTACAACCCGATGCAGCAGCTGCTCGGCCCGCTGCTGCATCAGCTCAACCCGGTGAACGCCGCCTATGTGGCCGGGCGGGAATTCTTCCCGCACCTGATCACGGCGCCGTTCCACGACGGTCTCCGCGTGGCCTTCGGATTCGCGATCGCGGCCTGCGTGATCGCGGCCATCGCCTCGGCGCTGACCGGCCGTCGCCCGTCAGCGCCTGCCGCGCCCGAATCGCTCGGTTACGAACTGGCCGCGGTGGCCGGCGAGGGCGGCTTCGAACCCAGCGAACTGGTTGTGCCCGACGTCGTTCCCAACGCCTCAGGAGAAGGTGCTGAGCTGCCCGGCAAGCCAGCCGACCCCGACTAAGACGCCCGGCGAGCTGTCACGGGAGCCTTTCCGCTCAGGGTCCTGCCATGGGAAGGGCGCGAGGTCGGGTTCGGCCCAGCCGGTCTTCGCCCGGGCGCTGGCCAGGGTGGCCGGGCGGTAGAAACGGGTGAGCAGCCGCTTGTCCAGCAGGGCGCGGTGGTGAGCGGCGAAAGCCGCGAAATCGTCTTCGCCGCCCTCGGCTGCGTGGTAGCCGACCAGTTCCACCCAGGCCCGGCTGACGGTCGCGTGGTATTTCTGCGGTGCGCCGGCGTAGCGGGCGGTGCGCTGAATGCCGTCGCTGACCACGCCGACCGCTGCCGCGACGCCGCAGCGGCGCACGGCCAGCCACGTCAGGTGGACGTGCTCACGATGGCCGAACCGGCTGCCGCCCGCCATCACCTCGGCCATCAGCGCATCGAACAGGGCGCCACTGCCAGCGCGCGGTGCTGTCATGACGCCGCCTCGGTGAGGGCTTGCAGCGCGGCGTGCAGGCCCGCGACCGCTTCTGCGGGCAAGGCGCCGAGCGCGCGGCGTTCCAGGCTGGTGATCGCCTGCCGGATCGTTCCCGCGGCCTGCCGGCCGGAAGGGGTGAGCTGGACGAGCACCGCCCGGCGGTCTCCCGGGAGGCCGCCGCGCGTGATGTGGCCGCGTCGTTCCAGGCGGTCCAGCACGCTGGTGAGCGTCGTGGGGCGGGTACCTGTGGCCGCGGCCAGCTCAGACACGGTCCGGCCGCGGCCGTCGGCGAGGTTGGCCAGGGCGTTGATCTCGGAGGCGGTCAGGTCAAGGCCGGCAAGCTCGGCGGCCAGCACGTGGACGGTGGCGTGGGCTGCGCGCTGCAGTGCGAGCAGGGCCGACCATTCAGGTGAAACGATCTCGGAATTCACGATATCGGATTATACGACATCGTAATATCTTCCACGACAGGTGGGTCCGCGATGGACGTAGGGCCGACGGCCGTGGATGCTTGGCTCTTGTGGACAAGAGCCCCAGCGGTGACAGCAACGGTCCCCCCGCCGTTCCAGCCGTGTACCGCGGAACAGAGGGAAGGCCAGGGCCGGTGTTGCTCACTCTCGACGTCGATGGCGAACGGTTCGCCATTCGCCGAGCTGCGTGGGGGCAAGACGGCACCTATTACGACTGGCTGAGCGGGCCCAACGAGGGCTACGGATTCACGTCGAGCGGGACACCGAACCGGCCGGTGGAGGAACACCGGCAGGAGATCCGCGCCTTCCTGGCCATGATCGATCCCGATACGGGCTACATCGGGGACGGCTAAGGCAGCTACTGTCGGAATGTCCGGATGAACATTCACTCAAGGGATCATCGTGAGCTGGAGCGCGGCAGACATCCCCGGTCAGGGCGGCCGCACGGTGGTCGTGACCGGGGCCAACGGCGGGCTCGGGCTGGAGACCGCGCGGGCGCTGGCGGCGAAGGGCGCGCATGTGGTGATGGCAGTGCGCAGCCAGGAGAAGGCGGCGGCCGCGGTCGAGGAGATCCGCACCACTGCGCCGGATGCCGCGCTTGAGCTGGTGCCATTGGACCTGGCCTCGCAGGCGTCGGTGCGCGCCGCGGCCAGGCAGATCATGGCCGCGCACGAGAGCATCGACCTGCTCGTCAACAACGCCGGGGTGATGGGGATCCCCGAGGCCAAGACTGCTGACGGCTTCGAGATGCAGTTCGGCGTGGACCATCTGGGCCACTGGTCGCTGACCGCGCTGCTGCTGCCCGCGCTGCTGCGCGCACCCGGCTCCCGGATCGTGACCGTGACCAGCACGGCCCATCACATGGGCCGTGCCGTCAACCCGGCCAACCCGCACTTGCACGGCCGCTACCGGCCATGGCGCGCCTACGGTCAGGCTAAGCTCGCGAACTTCCACTTCGGCCTGGGGCTGCAGCGCGAGCTGGACAGGGCCGGCGCGGGCACGGCCAGCCTGATCGCGCATCCGGGACTGTCGAACACCGACCTGCAGGCGGTCAGCGTGCGAGAGACCGGCGGCGGCGCGAGCCAGCGCCTTTTCCTCGTCGCTGCCCGCCGCTCCGGGATGTCCGCGGCCGACGGCGCGCTGTCACAGCTGCGGGCGGCGACTGACCCGGCCGCCAAGGGCGGCGAGTTCTACGGCCCGCTGTTCGTCAACAGCGGGCCGCCGGTGCGCAAGCCGATCCTGCGCAGGCTCGGCATGGACAAGGCCATCGCCGCGCTGTGGGAGGTCTCCGAGCGCGAGACCGGAATCGCGATCGACGTGCGCGCTGCGGCAGCGGCATGACGGTCCTGCCGGCGGACCGCGGTCAGCTTTCGACTTGAGTCATGGAACCGCAAGAGGCGTTACGTCCGTCACAAGGACATGACTCGACGGCGTAGCCGCGCGGGAGCGGCGGTCCTAGCGTGTTTGACGATCGCAGCAACCGGCTGCACGGCCGGAATTTCGCTGCACCCAGCCCCCAAGGGTTCCCCGCATGGGAAGCCGGCGCCGCAGGCTGTCATCAAGGCCTCGCTGACCGCCTTCCACAGTTGTTCCGAGGCGCTCGCGGCGCTGCGCGGTGCGGCGGAGGCGAGCGTCACTCCCTACGGCATGCCGACAGTGGCGGGCGCTTCGCCCCGCACAGGGGTCGCCAACGCGGCCTCAGGCGTCGCGACGGCACCAGAAGCCGCGGCGGCCGCGGCGCCGGCCGGCGGAGCCGCCAACAGTTTGGCGGCAGCCCCCGCCTACTCCGGCACGAACGACTACACCGCCGGCGTCGACGAGCCCGACTTGGTGAAGACCGACGGCCGGCGGATCGTCACGGTCAGCGGAAGCACCCTCGAGGTCATCGACGCGGCGACGCGACAGGTCACAGGCACTCTGGACCTCTCCTCCGCGGGTGTCCAGTACGGCCAGCTGAACCTGCTGCTCAGCGGAGACCATGTGCTGGTCATCTCCACGTCCGCCAGTGAGGCAGGACCGGCGAGCCTCACGGAGCCCCAGTACGGCCCGAAGTTCATCCTCGTCGGCCTGGCAGGCCAGCCGCGGGTCCTGGCGTCGTACACAATCAGCGGCAACCTCGTCGATGCCCGCCTGACCGGATCGATCGTGCGCGTCGTCACCGACTCCGCGCCGAACATCGTTTTCCCCGACGTGCCCAGCCGCACCAGCGACGCCGAGCGCGTGGCAACGTACCGGGTCGCCACCGGCCAGGCCGGCCTGGACGCCTGGCTGCCGCGGTACCAGTCGACCAGTGCGAGCGGCTCGACCTCGGGAAGTGTCCCGTGCACGTCCGTCAGCCGGCCCGCGAAGTTCTCAGG
>DATBBI010000186.1:0-2791 GCA_036271115.1 Trebonia sp. | reverse complement strand
GCGGCGAGCGGCGACCGGGCGCGCGGGTCGGACGACTCGCCCGGCAGCACCCGGTCCACCAGCCAGCGCCCGTCCGGGGCGCGCGAGACGTCGGCGCCGAGCAGCGCGGCGGCCGCGCCGCGGGCCGAGGTGCGCGCGGTGAACACGGTGGTGTTCATGACGTAGGCGTGCGAGGTGCCGAGTTCGGCGGCGACCTCGTAGAGCAGGTCGGCGAACTCCAGCGACGAGCCGATCCGCGACAGCAGGAACCGGTAGGACTCGAGCACCCCGTCCCAGTCCACCTCCGACATTCCCGGCGTCCAGAAGTCCCGGCGCAGCAGCCGCCCGGCCTCCGCGTACGCGTGCTCCCACAGGGCGGCCGGGTCGGCGAGGAACCGGGCCCTGGACAGGTCCACGGACACCGCGTCGTCCGACGAGCCGTTGTCCGCCTTGCGGTCGCTCGGGACGACCGTCAGTTCCGACCCGTCGCGTAGCACGAGCCGCGAGCCGTCGCCGCTCACCGCGTACGAGTCGACCTCGCCCGCCAGCGTGCTTGTCTCGCGCTTGCGCAGGTCGAACCGCTCCAGCGCCGGCCGCGGCCGGTCCTCGTCCAGGTCCGCCGCGCCCTCGCCGAGCACGCCGGACAGCCGGGACCGCAGCCAGGTCAGGCCGCCCTTGACCGCGGCAAGGTGGTAGTACCTGGCCTCGTCCACCGGGACCGCGATCACCCGGGACGAGATGTGATCGGTGTCGACAGTCACCGGCGTACGTTCCGGAGAAGAATCTTTTGAATTCTCCCCCGAGCTGACCGGACGGCCGCCGGGCAACGGCCCGAACGGCGACAGCGTGCCTGCTGCCAGCGGCACCAGGTACGGACGGCTGCCGAACGGGAACGACAGGTCGAACGAGTGCGCGTCGTACACCGGGTCGAACGTGCGCCGGGACAGGAACGCCAGGTACAAGCCGTCGCCGGTGAAGACGGGGTCGCTGTCGGCGAACCTGCCGTCGGTCACGTCCACGGTGAACCGGTCCGCGACCCGAGCCAGCCGGATCCGGCTCAGCGGCCGCGGCCCCGGCTGCGACCAGGCCAGCCACGCTGAGTCCGGCGACCACGCCAGCTCGTCGATGTCGCCGTCGTCACCGGCCGCGAGCTCGGTGACCTCGCCGGACTCCACGCTGACGAGCAGCAGCCTGCCGTCGTGCGTCCCGACGGCCACCGTGGTCCCGTCCGGGGACGGCGCGATGGTGCTGACGCTGCCGAGCTGGCCGACGGCGAGGGTCACCGGGGCGGCGATGCGGCCGTCAGCCGCCGCGTCGATCGCCGTGACGACGAGTGCGTCCGCCCCGCCGGCTCCCTCAGCGCCGTCCGTCACCCAGACGGCCTTGCCGGTCGTGCCGAGCAGCCGGGGCATCCTGGCCCGGGCGTCGGAGTCCGCGGACAGCGCGCGGGCCGGGCCGTCGGTGTGCGTCAGCCAGTGCACGGTGCCGCGCACCTCGACCACGCTGGCCTTGCCGGTCTCGTCGCAGTCGAGGTCGCCGAGGTGGTCGCCCGCGGTGATCAGCTTGGCGGCGCGGGCACCGGGCGGCGAGCTGAGGTCGATGTCCAGCTTGCGCGGCGCGGCGGCGTCCAGGCTGTCCAGGATCCAGATGTCGCCCGCGACGTGGTAGACGATCCTCATCCCGTCTGTCGCCGGGTTGCGGACGTAGAAGCCGTCGTGGTCGGTGTGCCGCCGCAGGTCGCTGCCGTCGAGGGCGGACGAGTAGATGTTGCCGGTGCCCTCGTGGTCGGCGAAGAACACCAGCCGGCCGCCGATGAGCATCGGCGCCGCGAGCTGGCCGTCCAGCTCGCTGAGGACGCGGGTGAACAGCGGATCGTCGCCGGTCGCGACCCAGAGCCTGCCCCTGGTGCCGCCCCGGTAGCGCTTCCAGAACGCGGGCTCGCCGCCCATCCGCCCGGTCAGCAGCGCAGTGCCGTTGTCCTCTAGTGCCAGGTCGTTGACCTGGCCGAACGGCAGCCGGCGCGGCGGCGCGTCGAGCGGCACCGCGTACGCCCAGCTGTACTGGCCGCCTGGCTGGCCAGCGGCGGAGACCGCGAGCACCTCGCCGTGCCTCGTCCAGCCGCTGACCCGGGTCCGCGGGTCGCCCCAGTAGGTGTGCCTGGTCGCGGGGCCGCCGTCCGCGTCGGCCGTGTACACCTCGGGTCCGTCGTCCCGCCAGCTGGTCCAGGCGATCTTGCGGCCGTCCCTGGCGAACCGCGGGTACATGACGTGCGCGCCGTCCGAGGTCAGCCGCCAGGCGCGGCCGCCGTCGGCCGGGGCGAGCCAGACGTCGTCTTCGGCGACGAAGGTGAGGAGATCACCGTGAACGTGGGGAAACCGCAGATATCCAGGCGATGTCACGCGGCCAATCCTACGGGCGGGCGGTAGCCGGCGATTCAGGACTAAGTCATAGCCAGCCGCGTTCCTCCGCGACGCGCAGCGCCTCGGTCCTGTTGCGGGCGCCGGTCTTCTGGATGCAGGCGGACAGGTAGTTCCGTACCGTCCCCTCCGACAGGTACAGCGCCGCCGCGATCTCGGCGATGGTGGCGCCGTCCTGGCTCGCCGCGAGGACGTCCCTTTCCCGCGGGGTCAGCGGGCTGGCGCCCTCGGACAGCGCGGCGGCGGCCAGCTCCGGGTCGATGACCCGCTGCCCGCTGAGCACCTGCCTGATCGTCCTGGCGAGCCGGTCCGCCGGGGAGTCCTTGACCACGAAGCCCGAGGCGCCGGCTTCCATGGCGCGCCGCAGGTAGCCGGGGCGCCCGAACGTGGTGAGG